>JANYBY010000013.1 GCA_025360565.1 Bacteroidota bacterium | reverse complement strand
CAATTGCGACATCGCGATATTGGTATCGTCGTTGTACATAGTTCGCGCGCTGCTAAGCGGCCAATGCGGCCAAAGCCATACAGAACCACGTCTTTAGGTGTAATGCCATGCGTATTATTTATTAGTCCTTTAAGTTTATCGTTTATAAAATCGGTTTTTGTTTTGTATTTACCGCTTTCCTGATGCCACTCAAAAGCCAGTTTGCCAATATCTATACGGCCTGCACCCACTTTTGAGTTTACAATTTCTGTTGCAAGCGCAACTGTATCATAAATAGTAATTGGTTTTTTTACAATGTTTTTTGCATACATGTGCAAATTCATTATTTCACTCACACTGCGATCAAATAACTGATTGCGGAATAAAATTAATTCAATCGATTTTTCGAACCACAATTTACCAACCGCACTTATCAGATCTATCGCCGCTTTTTCTTGTTGGATCCAATCATTAAGTTGACTTTGATAATCGGCATTTACTTTTTCTAAAGTTTCCATGGGTGCATTAATTTTATTTTTGCAAAGATATTAAATTCACAGAAAAATAGTGTGATTTGTTAATAAACAATAGGTTTTTTGTAAGTAAATAATAAGGTAAAGAAGGCTTACTTATTGGCTATACAATAACTGAGCGTTTGGATGGAAAAGTTCAGTTTCGAGGCTTGCGCAGAAAAAAATGTGACGTTTACTTTAGTAAATGAATATTTTTTTTTCAAGTGTAATAGGGCAAACAGCCAAGTGGCTGTTTGAGCCGGACAGTGTGTTGGTAATGAACTTTTCGGCCGAACACTAATTAATTTCTTCGTAATCAATATACTCCCCCTCTTTATTCACGCCTTTTTTCAAAGCTTCCTTCGCATCCTTTTTTACAAAGCTATTATCGGTAGTTTGAGTCTCTTTCTGGCTATAAGGATCAGGCTTTTTTTGGCTCGAGCTCTTAAAAATGCTGATCAGTTTAAAAACAACCCAAATAATAATTAATGTCCAAACAACATCCCTCATAATTAGGGTAAAATTACATAAAAAATAAAATACCTTTAATTTTTGGTCATAATCGGTAAATATTAAAGGTTAAACCCTTTCATTTTAGGATATTGGGCAATTTAAAATAAATACCTATTTTTAAGCCTATATGAAACCTGTTATTTTTACAACTCTCCTTATTCTTTTCACCTCTGTCCTTTTTTCCCAAAAAAACAAGTACGAAGAAGGTTTAGGTGATGATAATTTTAAAATTGAACAGCTCCCCAGGATCATTTTAAACGAACTCAACCGTTTCAGATTAAATAAAGGATTAGATACGCTTGAAATGAGCGATATGCTTTCTTTTTCGGCAGAGTTAAGCAGCTTTAAAATGGCTTCAACCGGAAAAGATAAAGTTGAACCAGCACTCACCGCAAAAAATCTGAAAAAAGCGGGCGCTACCAAAAGAGGCGAAGAAATTGCCATGAAAGCCCCTGTTAGCAAAGGCCGCGAAAATTACAAAACAGAAGAAGTTTGCAAAACTATTTACGACCGTTGGGAAAGTCACCCAAAAAATTTAATTGTGGTGGCAAATCCAAAATACACACTTGTTGGCATTTCGGCTACGTTAGATGAAGATGGTAAAAAAGTATTTGTGAGCGCGGTTTTTGGGGGTTATGATATTACAAATGGTGGTGTTATTTATAAAAAAGAATTGGTTGTTCCCTTTAACAATAAATCAAAAAAATTAAAAGGCCCCGATACTAAAACCTGCAAAACCTGCGAACGCTGGCGTAATTACGACCTGCTTCAAAAAGGTTTGTATGAAGAGAACGGAAAGATCTATTTAAAATACAATAACAGCCGTGAGCTGCGCAGATTATTGAAAAAAGCTACCGATGGCGTTGCTTTTGATATTGTACAACGCGATCAATACATAAAAGCCGATTATAATATTGTAGATAATAACCTTTACAACAAAGGGGTAATGGGCAAAGTAATGTACCGCGATAATTTTTTTAAGAAAAATATTTTGCTCGATCCTAAAGATAAAAAAGCCAATAAAAAAGTAAAAGGTATTGAAGTGCTTTTGGGAAAATTTAATCCTAAGATCACCGGGCCGTTTGAACTTAATTTAATTGTAATACAGGATAAAAAAATATGCAAAACAATTACCAGGGGTTATTACGAGACCGGAAAAATTGAAAGTAATACACCAATTGGTTTGCTTCCCTGTAAGGGAACAACAGGTTTAAAACCGCCATTTGAACCAAAGTCCGAAAGCTCTATCATCAGCTTTTTAATTCCTTTTGAAAAAAACAAATTTGAATTTAAACACGAAGATATTCAGCCCATTATTAAAGCGCTTAACGAACCGGATTTTATTATTGATGGCTTATATATTTACGCCTACTCTTCCATTGAAGGCGATTCGGTTGCCAACGCCAGATTACAGCGTAAACGTGGCGAAAGCGTTGTTTCAGTTTTACAAAAAACTCAAAAAAATACCATAAAACCAACCATTGAAACAAAAGATAGTTGGGGATTATTTTTATTGGAGAACGAAGATGGAAAGTATAAGGACATTGTTGCTTTAGGAAAACAAAAAGCCATTGCCAGAATTAACGGTGATAAAAAATTAATGGATGAAATGGAGCCTATTTTAGCGAAAGAACGTTTCGCGCAAATTATTATGGATATTACTTACGATGTTAGCGGCGATAAAGAACAAAAATTTTCGGCTGTAAGTTTTGCGCGCGCGCTCAAGGCTGCCAATTATCCCCAGTCCTACAAAATAATGGAGTTTTTAAATAAACGCGTGGCCGAAAATAAATACCCCGCAAGTATTTTGGACAGTTTAAAAATTGAAGAGAATTATTCGAATGTAGCTTTGGTAAACAACCGGCTTTATTATAAATACCTTGTCAATAATTCGGTGGATGATGAGGATGGCGCGACGTTTGAACGTTTATTGAAATTTGAACCAACCAATCCTATCTTACAATATAATAAAGTTTTTTGTCAATTAAAATCCGATAGCAACGCCGGTAACGCTGAACACCAGGCACAGATCCAAAACGTTATTGATGGGCTTTACGGTAAACTGGACAGTAATTATGTGAATGGATTAAACATTGAATGGCAATTTAAAATTATGGAGATGTTAGATACCGCTGAAAACGCGGATGCTAAAATTGACGCTTGCATCGCGAAAATAAAATCGTTTTACAATATTAAAGATGCCACCTGGCAAAACGCTTTAAAGCTTTCGTACGTATTTACAAGAGCAAAAGATTTTAAATATGCTTCGGGCGTATTGGAGCCTTATATTGACAAGCCCGATGTAACCGAGAATTTAATTTTTATGTATATCAGCTCGGCTAGCCGTTTACCCGAAAAATATTATTCAAGAATGTTTGCACGAGCCTTACAAGTTGCAAAAGAAAAAAATCCGGAAAGGTATTGTAAACTATTTGGAGAACCTTATATGACCTTTCAGGTTTTAGAAAACCCGGAAGTTAAGAAAGCGTATTACGGTACTTGCGGTACTCCTAAGAAGGCGGAGTAAAGTTTTGTTAGACCTTCATGGTCTCACTTATTTGAATCTCGAATTTTCTCTAATGCTTCAATGTCTATAAGGTCTTTTGGTCTTCCAACTGCTTTTTTTACTTCGATCAATTGATTAATGTGTAAAAATTTAACCGGAATATTTTCTATTTCGGCAATTGGCGATATTTTGAAACATTCGTCAAATTTAATTTGATCTAACCCTTTTAAATAAGTCATAAGATCTAATTCAAAGCCGGAATTTAATTTTATTGTTGTAAAACCAGGAATAAACTGTGTTGATTCCACGCTCTCAAAATCCCCAATTTCCATCTCAATTAAAACTTTTCTTAGACCCTGGCGATTTTCTTTTGTGTCCTTAATCCAAAGATCAATATCTGCGGTATTTCTGTTAAATCCGTGAAGTGTGGTTGCAAACCCACCAACCATAATATAAAGCACTTTATGTTTGTTTAGTAAACGCCACAAGTTCAATATTTCTTCGTCCAGAATATCCATGATCAGATGGCGGGATAAATAATTTTTGCCTTGCTAAGCTTTTTATTTAGCTTGATCTGACGCATCAACAAATAAAAACGTTCTGTATAAGTCATGCTTAAACGTTTATTAAATTTTTCTTCTTCAGAAAGTATCTCTATTTTTTTTAAAGCCATTTACTTAATTAAAGTTAATTAAAACTTTTCAATTTTATCAGATCCCTGCCAATATCTTTACGGTAATATTTTTTATCGTAATTTATTTTTTCGGCGGCGGCAAAACTTTTAGTTACCGCTTCTTCAATCGTTTTTCCGAAAGAGGTGATCGCAAAAACCCTTCCGCCATTGGTCACTACTTTATCGCCGTTAAACTTTGTTCCCGAATGAAAAACTATTGAATCTTTTACATGATTTAATCCGGAAACTTCAATTCCTTTAGTAAAATCACCGGGGTAACCACCGCTGACCATTACTACAGTTGTTGCAATCTCTTCAATAGTATCGTATTTTTTTTTATCAAGGGTTTGTGTTGCTACGCCCTGAAGCAGATCCAACAGATCGGATTTAATTCGTGGGATCACCGCTTCTGTTTCAGGATCGCCCATACGGCAATTGTATTCAATTACCTGAGGCTCTCCGTTGCAATTCATTAACCCTATAAAAATAAATCCGCGGTAATCAATGCCTTCTTTATTTAAACCGTTTATGGTTGGCTTCACAACTTTTTCTTCTACCTTTTTTATAAATGCTTCGTCGGCAAATGGTACAGGGCTCACAGCCCCCATTCCGCCCGTATTTAAGCCGGTATCCCCTTCTCCAATTCGTTTATAATCTTTGGCCGCCGGTAATATTTTATACGATTTTCCATCCGTTAAAACAAAAACAGAAAGTTCTATTCCTTTTAAAAATTCTTCAATCACCACTTTGGTGCTAGCCGCGCCAAATTTCGCGTCCATCAACATACTTTTTAATTCGCGTTTTGCATCCGCAATATCTTCCAATATTAAAACGCCTTTTCCTGCAGCAAGCCCATCGGCCTTTAATACAAACGGCGGTTCAAGTGTCTCTAAAAAATCATACCCGTTATTTAAACTCTCCTTGGTAAAAGTGGCGTAACGCGCTGTTGGCACATTGTATTTTTGCATGAACTGTTTGCTAAAATCCTTACTTCCTTCCAATTGCGCGCCATCTTTTTTCGGGCCAATTACCGGAATATCTTTCAGTACTTCATCCTGCAAAAAATAATCGTGTATTCCGTTTACTAACGGATCTTCGGGGCCAACCAAAACAAGATTAATATCTTTTTCCCACACCAAATTTTTTATGGCCTCAAAATCATTTACACTCACGTTTACGTTCGTTCCGCAATTTGCGGTACCAGCGTTACCGGGAGCTATATATAGATTTTGTAATTGTTTGCTTTGAGCGATCTTCCACGCAAATGCATGTTCTCTCCCGCCCGAACCTAAGATCAATACGTTCATAATGTATAATGTACAAAAATATCAATTTCAATGATGGAAAAATGAATGATAATAAATTTTGTTGAAAAAGAAGCGGTTAAAATTTTACGGGGCTAATTTTATTAGCTGTGTTTGGCTCTGCTGAAAGACCTGTTGCCCCTGTCTCTGCGTCTGGCGCGATCGGAGTTTTGTTTAGCTAAAACACCTGAACGGTATTTTCTGCCTTTGGTATGATAGCGGCTGAATAAATTACGTGATTCGCCTCTGTGTTGCTTATTTATTTTGGTTGGATGATACACCCATGCCGGACGATCTCTTTTGAATAAACGTGCAAAAATGCCTGATTTTCCTGCCCCCTGAGCAAATTTATCGGCATTGCCTTGGCTTTTATTTCTGAAAAAATGCATCGATGCCCTACGCTGATTTCTATGCTCCCTGCGCTTTCCGCCAGCTTGGGCATAAAAATCTTCCGACATCAAAATGCCTGAGAGTAACATCAATATAAAAATTACCTTTTTCAAAAAAGTTAGTACTACAATATTAGTAAAAAATTGTGAGTTTTCCTATAAAAAGTGTGTTTTTAGGTTAATTTATCATCAAAGATTTCAACATTCGGCTTTTCGTAAAACTTTTACTTCCAACCTTTTTGCCGCAGGTTTCGTATAATAAAATGTAACTTTATACGTTATACATTAGGTTGAAAAACATTCTTGTAATAGCACTTTTTTTATCGGTTAAATTATTCTCGCAAATTAACCCTCCCGACCTCAGGTGTGTGGAAGTTTTAACAAATGGGAATGTAAAATTAACCTGGATCCCTCCTGCCGATCCAAGCGGTGTTTTCAGTTCATACGAGATCTACACCTCTATAGCCGCAAATGGGCCTTATAACAATGTTGGCAGTGTTGGCGCTTTGGTGTTAACTACATTTACACATGTAACTATTCCCCCGGGCGCAAACGGACAAAGTTTTTATTATTACATTAAAATAAAATTCGGCGCGGGCGGTGCAAGCACTACCGTTCCATCTGATACTTTACGTTCTATTCACGTAAATGTTACACAAGCTTCTCCGGCCCTGAACATTCTATTTAATAAAATTCATTTGCCCGCTTTAAACAGCACCTCGGGCACTTATACTGTTGCAAAAGAATTTCCATTAGGCACATGGAGTAATATTGGTGTTACGGCAAATACAAATTACGGGGATACGGTTAGTGTTTGTTCGGCAAGTTTAAATTACCAGGTTTCTGTTTCCGATAACAGCGGCTGTAGCTCTATTTCGAATGTGTTTGGAAATGTTTTCAGCGATTCAAAAATTCCAGACGCACCGATCATCGATTCAATTAGTGTTTTACCAAACGGAAACACCGTTTTAGCCTGGCATATCCCGCCCGATAAAGACATAAGTAAATACCGTATTTATCAGAAAATATCCGGAATAAATACGGCTATTGACAGTGTGGTTGGCAGAAATAATACCATTTACACATTTACCACTACGGCGGCCAATTTTTCTACCATTGCTTTGTTTGTGGCTTCAATGGATAGTTGCGGAAAACTGAGTTTGTTTGATGTAAGGCCAACAACTATGTTTCTTCTGGCAGATTACAACACCTGCGATTATTCAACCGTGTTATCCTGGAATGATTATGT
>JANYBY010000002.1 GCA_025360565.1 Bacteroidota bacterium | reverse complement strand
TAATTACAGCCAACGGCGCAAACAGTTATACCTGGAACACCGCGGCAAATACTGCTTCCATAAGTGATTCGCCCACTATTACAACAACTTACACTGTTTCCGGAACAAGTTCATTGGGTTGCATTGGCAGTGCAACTACCGGCATTGTTGTTTCACCAAACCCAACAGTTTCTATCAGCAATTCGGTAACTATTTGCGCCGGGCAAATTGCCACACTATCTGCAAGCGGCGCCAATACCTATTCCTGGAGCAATGGAGCTTTAACAGCTACGGCTCTTTTAAGCCCAAGTGTTAATACAATTTATTCGGTTATTGGAACAAACAGTGTTGGTTGTTTTGATATGGCCGCGCAAAGTGTTTCTGTTATTGCATCGCCAACGGTTACAATAAATGGCGGTATTACTTCTATTTGTCCCGGTGGAATGTTTTTGTTACTGGCAACGGGAGCAGATACTTATTCTTGGAATATGGGCGCAACAACAAATACGGTTGTTACAAGCCCAAGTGTAACTACAACTTATTCTGTTATCGGAACATCAACCACAACAGGCTGTCCTAATACTGCGATACAAACGGTAACTGTAAATCCAACACCGGTAATTTCGGTTTTAGGCGGAGGTATTTTATGTGAAGGGCAAAGCGCTACTTTAACTGCCAATGGCGCCAATACGTATACATGGAGTACAGGTTCAACCTTAACAAGCATTGTTGATTCTCCTACCGTAAATACAACCTACACTGTGGCGGGCACATCCACCGCGGGTTGCGTGGGTTCAACAACTGTTAATTTGATCATTACCATTTGTACAGGCCTATCTCAATACTCACTACTCAATTCTCAATACTTACAGTATCCCAATCCAACAAAAGGAGAATTTACCATTAACTTAAGTTCGTTTTCCGATAATACACAAATTGAAATTTACAACTCAACCGGGCAATTGATCAGTAACTCAAAAGTAAATTCAAACGAAACAAATTTTAATTTAAGTTCGGACGCGTGCGGAATTTATTTGATCAAAGTAATTCGTGATAATAAAATTATTGGCGTTACCAAAGTTGTGAAAGAATAATTTTTTGTGAAACCTTCTATTCTGCTTTTCTTCCTTACTATTTTTTGTACTTCACTAAATTCGCAAGTGCAGGATAAAGCTCTTGAGAGTTTAAAATGCAAATTAATTTTTGATCCTGAACTTAATCGCGAAGTTTATATTGATGTGGATGTTTATCCTGAATTTGCAGACGATAAAATAGAGTTATCCGATTTTATTTTATCCAACTTTAAGGCCCCGAAAAAAAAGTATAAAAAAAATGCCCGCGTAAAATTTATTTGGATGATAGAAAAGGACGGGAAATCAACTTTTTTAAAATTAGCTTTTCCGACAGATGACAAAGAAATGGAAGAAGAAGTAAAACGCATTGTAAGTATTTTACCCCTGTACACGCCCGCCAAATGCGGCAATGAGCCTGTGCCCTGCAAAGTAGATGTTGAGTTTCCGATAAAAGAAGAGAAGCAGAAAAGGTGAGGAAAGAGGTAGTTAGTTACCCATGTTAGGCGGTCGTTCATTTCTGTCCGTTTAATAGTTTTATTGCTTCTGCGAATTGTCTATCGTAATCCGAAACAAAGTCTTCGTTTTGTTTAAGTATTTCTATGTCGGGGCAAATTCCTTTGGAATCGTACGCATAGTGCGATGTTTTCAATTTAAATTGCCCAGTTGGAATTCGAACGAGCAGTCCTGAACAAGGAAGTTTGAACATTAACGAAGCGTCATTACTGTAATAACTGCTATGACTGCATTCACCAATTAATCGACCAATATTGTTTTCTTTAAGTAAGGTTAAGAAATGACCAGTTGTCGAGGCGCAAGCCCCATTTAATAGTACAATTAAATTTCCAGAAAATCTTTTTCTTTTTGGTTTCTGTTGGTCATTCCACCAACGTCCTTTTTTATCGCAATAAAAATTTTCTTTAAATACAGTCATTGTAGTATCAATGTTCATAAAGTCATTTGGCGTGGCACAATACTGTCTCAACTTATCGGTGTTTTTACACTTCCTTCCAACGTAGTCGAAATAGTAATACGGCTTAGAGCACAAATAAGAAAATAAATAATTGGAAATTTCAGGAGCGCCGCCAGTATTATTGCGAACATCAATTATCAGATTGGTTACCTTGTCCTTATCGACTTTCTTAAAGAAGTGGTCGATATACTTTTTATAGTCGATTTTTTTATACTCAAAGTCGGCAATGTTAAAAGTGTTTACTGAAAGAACTGCGGTGTTTTTCGAAAGAAATTCATGTTGAATCGGCTCGACAATTTTTCGTGTCCGCTTAACGAATGAATTAAATGTTACGCCAGATAGATTGATCTCTTTCAAAACTTTGTTTTTATCCCTGAGCTGCACTCTGAATGAAGATGTGGTGTCAATTAGATAATAATAAAACGGAAAGTACTGCAATGTGCTGTTTAGAGCAGAAGTGTTTTTACCTTCTATACTCATGTACACAACCGCTTTGTTCAATATGTCATTAATGTTTTTACCGTTGATTTTTGTAATTGTCGAGCCAATCAACGAGTCATATTCGGGAAGGCCAGATTTACTTAAAACGTAATTATTATCCGAAATGTAAATTGCAAACGGAAATAGCGATCGATTTTGAATCCTAGTTCTTAATTTTGAATGGTCAGCCCAAGTATGACTGTCTTTAATTTTTGCAACCAAAAATTGAATTTTACAATAGTATTCTGTCAAGGTAAGGTCTGAATTTACACTTTTTTCCAAGCTGTCGTAGGCGCGGTCAAAGTCTGCTTTACTGCAATGCATGAATTGTCCAGGATGGATTTCGTTTAAAAGTAAGTATAAGGTGTTTAAGTCCTTTATTACTGAATCTTTTTTCAGGAATTCATTTTGGCCGAATAAGGAATTTGTCAGAAAGAGGAGAAGAAAAATGTTTTTCATAAAATGTTTCGGTCGTATAACGGAAGACTGTCTAAAGGTTACAGTCTGTCTGTGAATGCCGCCTAACTAGCGACTAAGCGCCAAAACAAACATTTACAAACAAAACCTACTTCACCAACTTCCACTTTACCCATTTATCGGAAACAGAATTACTGAAATTTGTTTGCGGGTTTTGTTCTTTGTTATTAATGATAACAGTTTCCAGACTTACTTTTTCTTTTAAATAATCTGAAAGTTCTTTTAAAGTTAATTCTCCTTTTGTTTCTTTTAATTTTTTGAAAAGAAAATAAGAATAAACCCCATGCTTTTTATCGGGATAAGAAAGCGACGACTGACTGCCGCTGCTTGAGCTGAACACCACAATGTTTCCTTTTAACAATTCATCTTTTGGTTTAATGGTAATTCCCCTGCCCGCTATCAATCCCTCGCCCCTTGCCCCGCCGGTGAAGCAGGCATCTAAAAATACCAACACTCTTTCGGAAGCGAACTCGGTTAGTTTAGTATATACATCTTTTAATTTTATGGCTGAGCTTACATTTGCTCCGCTAATATCCACCGGAATTAAATAAGGCTCTTTGCTTACTTCATCGGGCATACCGTGGCCGGCATAATAAAAAATAAATTTAGCTTTGCCCGCGGTATTTTTCGCGATCAAATTCATTTTTGATAAAGCCTGACTTATTTGCCCATAGGTTCCATCTAACACCATCGAAATATTTTTTTCGGGGATTCCGAAAGTTTTCATGGCATACTCTTTAAACACGCTGGCATCATTTCGTGCAAAAGCAACATTGGCTTCGCTCTTAAGATCTGTTTGAAATGAAGCATAATCTTCATTCCCGATAATTAATGCGTAAGTAGATTCGTTTAAACCATCGTGGCCCGGTACATCAAAATCAGTATCAGCATAAGGCTGATAAACATATTTATTGCTTTTATATTCGTTCACATAAACTATTTTCCGAACGGTATCAATTCTAACAGGCGCTGAAATCATAACGTCTTCGTAATGTTTTTGAATTATGGGATTATTAGGATCCTCAGAAACTGTGATCAAATATTTTTTCGAAGCTGCTGCCCATTCCGATTCGCAAAAAGCCCTGTTGGCACCCAAAAAAATACCTGAAACCGCACAATCAATTTGTACATAATAGGTTTTTCCGGCCTCTACATTAAATACTGCAGATGAACTTCCGTCATTTATCCAGTTAGAAACGGTAATATTTACCTTTCCTTCACTATACATTTGGTATTCGAGTGCTTGAATTTTTTTTAAAGCCGGCCTTAATTCGTAGATCGATCTTTTGTTTATTTCAACATTATAACTTTGAGAGTTACATAAAAGTTTGCTGTTGCGATAAAAGCGTAACAGTGCGGGCTGTTTAACTTGAGCTAAGCTAACATTGAAATCTGCGCCAATTATAAGGCTTAAAAAATATATTTTGAAAACTCTACTCAATTTTATTAGATAAATGTACAATAGATTATTAATTCGTCAAAAATACTTTTCCATTTTATTAAATATTGTTTGGTTTATAGATTCCTTTTTTTATTGCCAAATAAGGGTTCCTCTAAAAGACTTTACTTTTCATTTTCGTGAACCTGTGTTAAAAAAGTATAATATGTATTAATGCCGTTTTTTAATGCTGTTAAAGGAATGCGCTCGTTACAGCCATGCACAGTTTGCATCAAATCGGCATTGAGTTCAAAAGGCATAATGCCGTAGGTTGGAATATTTTTATTTCTAAAATAACTATTATCACTCGAAGCTAAAAATAAAAAGGGAATTACTTCGGCCCCTGGATAAGTCAGTTTGATGGCATCATTGATATGATCAAAAAACTTATCGGGTTTTGTTGGCTCTGCTTCCGGCGATTCTTCTAATACCGTTAATTTAATTCTTGGATCGAGCACACGCATTAAACGTTTAATGGTAAATGGTTTTTCGTTAAAGCGTGGCAACAGCCTGCAATCAAAAAAAGCGGCCGAAATGCCGGGAATTTGATTTAAGGCGCCCGGCGGATTTTGAATACTCGTAAGCTGAAAGGTGTTTTGTACCATAGGCAAAAACAATTCATTCGCTGTTAAAACCTTACGTCGAAAGGGCCTAAAGATCCACCAATTCACATGTCCAAGTATAAACCCTTTAAAGCCGGGCACTAATTTTCCTAATTTTTTAAAAGCTGTTTTTGTGGTCTGATCAAATTTAATTTTTGAATCGTTATTCTCCACTTTATTAATGGCCCTTAAAATAATTTTATTGGCGCTTTTACCGCTTGGCACTGAAGCATGGCCATGGGGGCGGATCTTTGCTTCAATCTTTATCCATAAACTTTTTTTCTCGGCCAGCGAAACAAAAAAAACCTTTTGTTTGTTGTTTCCCGGAATAACATTTTGCAAACCAGCACCGCCTTCGCCAAAAACTACCGCGGGGTTTAATTCTTTTAAATAATTATCGCATACTATTTTGGCGCCGTTTGTTCCGCCTGTTTCTTCCCCGCTCACACAAAGCAGGGTGACGTTGTATTTTAGTTTATTTAAGTCGATATTCTCTTTCAGTTTTAAAATAGCCATTAACTGCACAATTGCCATCCCTTTCATATCAATGGCGCCGCGGCCCCAAAGGGTATCGTTTTCAATAATTCCCGAATAGGGCGGTTTTCTCCAGTCTTTGATGTCATCTACCGCGACTACATCCAAATGATTTAAAAAAACAATATTTGGTTTATTATCGCTGAGCGGAAGAATAGATGCCGAGAAATTATAAGTGCTATCGCTGTTTGAAAAAGTTTTTATGTTTAAGCCTTTTAATTTACAAATGGCTTCCAAAAAAATTAAGGCCGGTTTTTCTTTGCCCGATACAGAAGGGATCTTAATTAAAGCGCTCAGTAACTCGGCAGCTTCTTGCGCTTTGCCACAACCGAAATAAAGAAAAAAAATTACAAGTATCCATTTTCCGGGTTTCATTTATCTAAAGATACTACTTCGTTCAGAACTTTTCAATATTTAATGATTAAAAATTCAGGGCGGGGATAACCAAAGCAGCTTTCCTACGCTGAATTATTTTTTCAGGTCTTTCAAGATTCTTACCGAAAATAAAAACAACACAAAAGAAGCAGTACCAATGCAGGCCCACATGAACCAAGGCTCCTGCCACATTTTTTTTGGTTCGGG
>JANYBY010000423.1 GCA_025360565.1 Bacteroidota bacterium | reverse complement strand
CCTTTTTCGTGTCCGAATAATTCGCTGTCTATCGTACCCTCAGGAATGGCGCCACAGTTAACCGCTATATAAGGGCCATGCTTACGCGCGCTGTGTTGGTGAATGATTTGAGGAAAAGCCTCTTTACCCGTTCCGCTCTCTCCATTAATTACAACGTTAAGATCGGTGGGCGCTACCTGACGCGCAATATCCACCGCGCGTTCAAGTAAAATATTATTACCAATTATTCCGAATTTTTGTTTTAGATCTTGTGTTGTCATTATTGTTTGTTTTTACAGAACGCTGATAACGCAGATGATTATGATTTTCGTTGACTTAAAAATCATATTTAATCATAGCAATCAGCTGTATCTGCATTCTATGTTTTATACCACTTCGCCAATCAACGTCGAAGGGGTACATCTATCTGCATAAACATTTACGTAATCGCCCTTTTTATGGTTTTGTTTTGGAAAAACTACAACCGTATTCTGTTCGTTCCTTCCCATTAACATCTCATCACTTTTTTTAGAAAATCCTTCAATTAAAACGCGGTGAATTTTTCCAACTCCTTCGGTTGTTCTTATGGCACTGTGTTTTCGCTGAAGATCAACTATCTCCTGTAATCTTTTCTTTTTTATTTCTTCGGGCACATCGTCTTTATACTTACGTTCAGCAAGGGTTTTGGGCCTTTCGCTATACATGAACATATATGCATAATCATACTTTACAATTTCCATTAAACTTAACGTATCCTTATGCTCCTCATCTGTTTCGCCGCAAAAACCCGAAATTATATCGGTACTTATTCCGCAATTTGGAATTATTTTCCGGATCGCTTTCATCCGCTCTTCATACCATTCGCGTGTATAACCGCGGTTCATCATTTCAAGTACTTTGCTATTTCCGCTTTGCACCGGCAAATGAATGTTATTACAAATATTATTGTGCTTGGCCATCATATAAAGCACTTCATCATTCATATCCTTTGGGTGCGAAGTTGAAAAACGTACGCGAAGATCTGCATTTATCATCGCTACTTTTTCCATCAATTGCGCAAAATTTACCGAGTTCGCTTTTTGCTCTTCGGTTAAAGTTTCTTTTTTTCCGAATGGATCCCTTCGGGATAAGCCGCCGCCTGCCCATAAATAACTATCTACATTTTGCCCAAGCAAAGTAACTTCCCTGTATCCATTATTAAACAGATCTTTTGCTTCGTTCACAATACTTTCAGGGTCACGACTTCTTTCTCTTCCTCGCGTAAAAGGCACCACACAAAAACTGCACATATTATCGCAACCGCGGGTAATGCTTATAAACGCTGTTACCCCATTGGTACCAAGCCTCACGGGTGTAAGGTCGGCATAGGTTTCTTCTTTACTTAAAATAACATTTATGGCGCGGTGCCCGTCTTCTGCCTGTTCAATTAAATTGGGCAAATCGCGGTAAGCATCAGGCCCCACAACCATATCAACCAGTTTTTCTTGTTCTAAAAATTGTGTTTTTAATCTTTCGGCCATGCAACCCAATACACCAACCAATGCCTTTGGGTTTTTTAATTTTACTCTTTTAAAATCGTTTAAACGATTACGCACTTTTGATTCGGCTCCTTCTCTAATAGCACAGGTGTTTACAAAAATTACATCGGCCTCTTCAAAATTTTGCGTGGTGGTAAATCCTTTATTCATTAATATAGATGCCACAATTTCGCTGTCGCTAAAATTCATTTGACAGCCGTAACTTTCAAGAAACAGTTTTTTAGTTTTGACGGTTGAGCTTGTCGAAACCAGATTTTCAGTTTCAACCATTATCGCCTCACCTTGTTTACTTTCGTCAATTATTTTGTTCTCAGAATTCATTTTCGGAGGGCAAATTTACGAAAATTAATGCCAAATTGACAGTTTTTAACAAATTTAAGGGTGTTTATCGAAAAAAAAAGGGTGTTGAAGCTTTTAATTGGAAGTTATGAAATTATTTATTTTCCTTTGCAACCTTTAAAAGAAATTGAAAATTGAAAATTGAGAATTGAAAATGGGGATTTTACCTCAAATTCTGTCCTGATTGTTCAATTTTTAATTCTTAATTTTTAATTCTTAATTCCTATTTGTTACTATGAGTAAAAATTTAGTTATCGTTGAGTCCCCTGCCAAAGCAAAAACAATTGAAGGATTTTTAGGGAAAGACTTTACGGTACGTTCAAGTTTTGGACACGTTCGCGACCTTGTAAAAAAAGGTTTTGGCATTGATATAGAAAATAATTTTACACCCACTTACGAAGTACAGCCCGATAAGGAAAAAGTAATAAACGAATTAAGAAAATTAAGTAAAGGGGCAGATATGGTGTGGCTCGCATCCGATGAGGATCGCGAAGGAGAAGCTATTAGCTGGCATTTGTACGAAACATTGCAGCTTGAAAAAAAGAAAACAAAACGCATTGTTTTTCACGAAATTACAAAGAGCGCTATTGATAAAGCGATACAAAATCCGCGTGAAATTGATATTAATTTAGTTAACGCCCAGCAGGCGCGCCGTATATTAGATAGATTGGTAGGTTTTGAATTATCGCCTATTTTATGGCGTAAAATTCGCCCAAGCCTTTCTGCCGGAAGGGTACAGTCGGTAGCCGTTAGGCTCATTGTTGAGCGCGAAAGAGAAATTCAGAATCACGTTTCCACTTCTGCATTTAAAGTTTCGGCATTATTTTTAGTTGAAAAGGCAGTATTAAAAGCCGAACTCGATAACCGCTTTAAAACAGAAGCAGAAGCACAAACATTTTTAGAAAAATGTAAAAGTGCTATATATACTATAAACAGTTTAGAAACAAAGCCTGCAAAACGTTCGCCTGCAGCGCCTTTTACAACATCTACATTGCAACAGGAAGCCGCGCGTAAATTAGGTTTTAGTGTTGCGCAAACTATGATGGTAGCGCAGCGATTATATGAGTCGGGTAAGATCACATATATGCGTACCGATTCGGTTAACCTCTCTGAAACCGCCATGTTACAGGCTAAGGAAGCTATTACCGGAGATTACGGAGCAAAATATTATCAACCGCGCCAATACAAAACAAAAAGCAAAGGCGCGCAAGAAGCTCACGAGGCCATTCGCCCATCTTATATAAATAAACAAAATGTTGATGGCGAAAATAACGAACAGCGTTTGTATGAATTGATCTGGAAACGCACTATTGCAAGCCAAATGGCCGACGCTGAGTTGGAAAAAACCACCGCTAAGATCGGTATCAGTTCAACGTCTGAATTATTTGTAGCGCAAGGAGAGGTTTTAAAGTTTGATGGATTTTTAAAAGTATATATAGAAAGTACGGATGAAGAAAGCGATGAGGAAAATTCATCCATGCTTCCTCCAATGAAACAAGGCGATAAATTAAATTTAAAAGATATTACAGCACAGCAACGTTTTACACATCATCCGCCAAGATATACGGAAGCAAGTTTGGTAAAAAAATTGGAAGAGCTGGGCATTGGCAGACCCAGTACCTACGCGCCAACGATAAGCACTGTTCAAAAACGTAATTATGTTGAAAAAACAGATAAAGAAGGTACGCAGCGTAACTATGTGTTGTTGACCTTTAGTACAAACAACATTAATAAAGAAATAAAGTCGGAAAACACCGGAGCAGAAAAATCAAAATTATTTCCAACGGATATTGGAATGGTTGTGAATGATTTTTTACTGCAATATTTTCCGAATATTCTTGATTTTCATTTTACAGCCAAGGTTGAAGAGGAATTTGATGAGATCGCCGACGGAAAAATTGAATGGACAAAAATGTTGAAAGACTTTTACAAACCATTTCACAAAACCGTAGAAAGTACAACTGAAAACAGCGAGAGGGCAAGTGGCGAAAGACTTTTAGGGGTTGACCCTACTAGCGGAAAAAATTTAATTGTTCGTATTGGTCGCTTTGGCCCATTGGCTCAAATTGGCGAAACCATTGAAGGCAGTGAAGAAAAACCGCGCTTTGCAAGTTTAAGAAAAGACCAACGCATGGAAACCATTACGTTGGACGAAGCTCTTTTGTTATTTAAAATGCCGCGCATTGTTGGCGAATATGAGGGCAAGGAAATGAAAGTGGGTATTGGTAGATTTGGCCCTTACGTGGTACATAATAATGCGTTCACAAGTTTAGGAAAAGAAGAAGACCCTTATACCATAGGCGCGGAACGTTGTGTTGAATTAATAGAAGCAAAACGTGTTAAGGACGCTGCAAAATTAATAAAAGGATTTATTGAAAACCCCGATTTGAAAGTACTCAATGGGCGCTGGGGGCCATTCATTCAATTATTCAGAGAAAATTTCAGGATCCCCAAAGGAACTGAGCCAGCTTCTTTAGAATTTGCGGATGTGGTGCAGATCATTGGCGGAATAGATAAATACGAAGAAGTTATTGAGAACAGTAAATTTAAAGTAGGAAAAGCACGGCCTAAAAAAGGCGCAAAGAAAAAGGCGGTAAGTAAGGTTGCTGTAAGCTCAGTTGCCAAAGATAAAAAAGCAAGGTCAAAAGAAATAGCAGCAGAACAGCGAACTCCGAAATTAACCATAATCAAAAAAGAACCCGCTAAAAAAGCACCCGTTAAAAAAGCGGTTGTAAAAAAAGCCGCGAGCAAAAAAGCTGTACCTAAGAAAGCTGTTAAGAAGAAAAAGTAATTTACTTTTTAACGGTTTTAATTTCGATATTTATTGTAACATTATCTGATAAGATCAAACTCTTATCTCCCACTCCATAATCGCGGCGGTTTATTTTAAAAGATCCTGTAATTACCGCATTATTTTCCTTTTCGGTAAATGTAAAAGGGATAACAACATCTTTTGTTACCCCTTTAATGGTCAGTTTAAAAAAACCTTTAAAGCTCCCATCGGCTTGTTTAGCAAAGGTTGTGGCGCTTAAGTTAATTTTCGGAAATTTATCCGCCGAAAAGTATTCTTCTTTTTTAATGTGTTTGTCACGGCCTTCGCTATCAGTATTTATTGTTTTTACATCCACACTCGCCTCAATACTATTACTGAAACTTTTGGCGGCGTCAAAATTTATTTTTGCCTCAAGGCCACCAAGCTCCCCGTCAACCATAAAGCCGGCGTTTTTAATTTTAAATTTTACTGCCGAAGAAGTTACTGTCCACTCTGTATTTTGCGCATTGCTTATTATACAAATAAAAAGAAAAGCAATTATTAAATTTAATTTTTTCATTTATAAAATTTTAAAACGTTTGCCCGTGTGTTAAAGATATAATTTTTTGAAGCAACTTAGGCTTATTGCTTAAAAATTTTAAACTCAGATGTGTAAGTGTGTTTTTACCGAAAAGCTGTTGCAGGTAATATCCCGCTTTTATTCTTGTTGAAAAGTTAGCATTCCATTCTGCTTTGTATGAATCTAAAAGTCGCGTTTTGTTGATCTTATTTTTAAAAAAATCATCCAACAAATTTGCAAGTATTTTTGAAGCCCTCATGGCCATACTCATGCCGTTGCCGCACAATGGCGCTATTGCGCCGGCAGCATCACCCAGCAAAAAAATTCCGCTGCTATTTGTACTTTTTTTATTAAAACTTATTTGGCTGATAGTTAAAGGCTCTTTAAACAAAAACTCAGCTTCGTTAAAATATTTTTTTAAGAACAGGTTTTTCATGAGTACATTCTTCTCCAATTCCTTTATGTTATTATTGTTATCCTTCAGGTTTTTGGCCGTGGTTAAATAACATAAACAATAGGTTTCGTTATCCACCTTTGAAATGCCGCAATAACCATTTTTAAAATTATGCAGCTCAATTCTGTTCTCAGCAAATTTAAGTTTAACGTGATATTTAACGGCAATGTATTGTTTGGCGGGTTTATTTATCTTATCCATAAATACCGGACTTAATTTACCATAACTGCCGCAAACAATTCTTGTTTGAACTTTTCCTAAAGAGGTGTTTATTTCGGAAATATAATTAGTTTCGTTTACATTAAACACTTTGCAGTTTTCAAAAATGACTACACCCGCCTTTTTTGCTATTAACGAAAGCCTGTGATCAAGTGTAAAGCGGCTAACACCAAAGCCTCCCAATTTTAAAGGAGCCACCATCATAAATCCTTTTACCGATGAAACACCCAGCTGATCTATCTTGGGTAAATTCATTTCAAACAAGGGCAAACCTAAACTTTCCAAAAATTGCCGGCTCTCGTTAGAGATATATTCTCCACAAACTTTATGAAAAGGATATTCGTTCTTTTCGAATAAAATAACAGAATGTCCTTTTTTTTTCAACTGAATTGCAAGGCATAAACCGGCCAAACCCCCGCCAACAATGGCACAGTCGTATATTTTATTGGTATCAGGCATAAACCACAATTTGGTGACGAAATGCCCACTTATTTTTTAGCGAATAATTTTTTGCGCCGGCTTGTTCCAAAATTTTTTGCCATTCCTTTAATTTAAATCCGCGTAAAACGGATAAAGGGGCGTCGTTTTTTACCAAATACGATTTAGAGAATAATTTGGTAAGAAATTTTATGGCGTAATAAGCAAATCGATTTCTCTCAAGGTCGTTTACAACAAGGGTAATTTTACGTGTTGTGCAAAACCTTATCAATTCAACTATTTCGTTTTCTTTCAAATGATGGCAAAATAAACAGGCGTGCAAAATATCTATTTTAGGTACGTGGATAGGCGCGTTTTGGTAATCATCACAAATAAAAGTTATTTCTTGGTTTGAATGGTTTGTTTCCGAATAATGAATGCAGCTTGGTTTAAGATCAATACCAAATAATTTAAGGTCGTATTTTTTTGTTTTATTCCAATTATAAATTTGTTTTAAAGTATCCCCGCCCCCGCTTCCAATATCTACAATTACGGTTTCTTTATTTGGCTTCAAAATTTTTTCAAGGGCGTTAAAAGATATCTTATAACCACCCAACAGATCGTTTATAGTATTTAATTCTTTTAAATTTTGAAACAGATCTTTTTCCGGAATGTCTTCTCCGTCCAACAACTCCTTTTTATCACTTCTATTTTTAAACATGCTGGAGTATAGCCGACTCAATACTCAATCCCGGCCCGAATGCCACAGCGTAAATGTTTTCATCTTTTTTCACAGGCCTGTTTTCCAACATGCTCTTTAAAACAAATAAAATAGTGGGGGAAGACATATTGCCATAATTTTCGAGTACCTTGTATGATTCAGTCAATTCAGATTTGTTAAGCGAAAGTACAGAATAAAAATCATCTAAAATTCTTTTACCGCCCGGGTGTACTGCCCAATGCTGGATCTTTTTTCTTTCACCGTTAATAGTATCGAGTAGCGCCGGTAAATGTTTTTTTATTAATGGCGAAACATAAGAAGTTAAATTCATTATAAATCCTGTTTCAGAAACCTGCCATGCCATTTCGTTCAATCCTTCCTGTACAATTAACGAATGAAACGATTTTACTTGCAACGTTTTGTATTTTTTATGAAGGTTAATGTTTTCGGAACTTACAATAGCCGCCGCCGACCCATCGGCAAACAATAAATTAGACAGGATATAATCGTCGGAATAGCTTTTTTGAAAATGTATGGTACACAATTCGGTACAAACAATTAATACAGTAGCACTCTTTTGACTACTGCAAATTTGATGCGCTTGTTTTAAAGCCAATATTGCCGCATTGCAGCCCATAAAATTAATGCTTATCCTGTTAAGAGTTGGCTCTAATTTTAAAGCGTTGATCAATTCAATATCCAAACCAGGCGCAAACAAACCTGTGCAGGTAACCGTAATAATATGTGTAATATTTTTTTTGATCGTATTAAAACCTTCAATTTTATTTACGGCTTCAAGCGAAAGTTTTACGGCTTCTTTATGGTAAACTGCCATGCGCTTACTTAAAACAGGGCTTGGTTCTAATGCACTGTTTTTTTCAAAAAATGTAAAATCTTCGGGCTTGGCCGAAAAATCTTTTAAAACAGAATACCTTTCTTTAATAGAACTTTTGGTGGAAATAACCTTTATTTTTCGTTTTGCCGGATCATTCTCTTCAGCCGAATTGCAGTAAAAATCGGTAAACTCTTTTTGAGAATGACGATATGCAGGATTTGCAGTTTCTATACACAAAAGATAACTCACGGAAGATAATTAAGGATGATAAAAAAAATAAAACAAGCACTCATGCTCATCGAAGCAATTAAATTCATTTTCATAGTGTTTTTAAAATTGGCCGCCGCATTATTTATCCGCACTTTATTGAACCACCAAAAAAAGTAAAGAAGCGTGGGCATAAAAAATAATTGGAGGATAAAAAAATTATTAGTTTTATTGATGGCTTTAAAATAAAGGAAATAAAACACGTTGCATAAAATAAACATGACGATTGTAAAAATAAATGTGCCAGTATAACCCAGTTTTAAACTTAAAGTAATGTCGCCGTTCTTAAGATCCTCGTTATGCTGATAAATTTGTGTTAGCGGATAGGCGCCCGCGATCTGAAAAGAACAAGCAATTAAAATATAAACATTTTCATTTATCAGGGGCAAACTCATGTTATTAATACCGGCGTAGGCCATGTAGTATGTAAAGGCCCCTTGAAAGAATATAACCGTTAAAAAGCCCGCGATAGGATATTTTTTTAAACGGATCTGTTTTGAACTATAAGCCCTTGAGGCAAGAATATAAGTAAGAATAGAAACCGCGAAAATTAAATTCACAAAAAAGGCAGAAAGTATTAATGCCAAAACATCCAAAAAAAGCGTTGCGTAAAATAATTTTATGGTCGGCATAGGCGGTTTTTCCAATCCGCCAATTGAGCTTTCATCTTTATCAACATAACTGTTGTAACCATT
>JANYBY010000391.1 GCA_025360565.1 Bacteroidota bacterium | reverse complement strand
CGATAAACAAAGGGCCAACACCTTCGACTTTTTAAGGTTGCTGTTCGCGTCTTTTATTATCATCACACATGCTTATCCCTTATCGGGTTTACCTGAATGCGACCCTGTTTGCCGGCTTTCAAATGTGCAGTTAAATTTCTCTTATATAGGGCTGATAGGTTTTTTCACCATTAGCGGCTATTTGATCACCAACAGTTTATTTAAAAGTGAAAATTTACTCAGTTACTTTTGGAAACGTGGTCTCAGGATCTATCCCGCATTAATTGTACTCCTGGTTTTAACCGTGTTGCTTGCTCCTTTTGTTTATGAAAATTCCGGTGTGTCCTATTTGTCAAATACTACAATGTGGACATATATTCCCAACAATCTTCACCTCTATAAGCTTCAATCCGGCATCTCCGGTGTATTTGAAAATAACCCGGTTAAAAATGCAATTAACGTTCCGTTATGGACCTTGTGCATTGAAACTACTTTGTACATTTTAATCGCGGGAATTTTTTTCTTAAAAAGATCAAGGCTTGCCATTTGGGTAATGTTTATTGCCCTTATATTTTTTGTTTTTGCCGATCTTTTTTTAAGGAACTATTTTAGCTATAAAATGATCCTTTTTGTAAAGGGACAAACATTAATAGAGTTTGGTGTATTTTTTATGGGCGGCTCTTTTTTAGCCTGCAGCAATTTTGAAAAGAATAAATATAAAGCATGGATAACGATATTCTCTTTACTGATCGTTTCGGGGGCATTGTTTATTGAGCAATTTTATTATGTAAAATATTTATTAATTCCGCTCATCATTTTTATCGGTTCAAACTCAATAAAATATCTTAGTAATTTAAGCGGCAAGATCGGCGATCTTTCTTTCGGAATTTATATTTACAGTTATCCCATCGCACAAACCCTGCAGCACTTTTTTAAATTAAAACCCGAACCACTTATTATATATACACTTGTTCTCTCCTTTATTTTTGGATCTCTTTCATGGCATCTTATAGAAAAACACGCTTTAAAATTGAAGAACTTAAAATTTTCATTTTCCTAAGAATGGATCGGAATAGAATGTGTGGCTAATGGCCCCTCGTTTTATAAAAATAAATTCCCGCGCCAATTACAATTAACCCGCCTAGTACAGCGAAGAAAATCTTAACCGCGCTCCACGGTCTTTCCCCTTGTACTTCGCCGGTGCGCGCGTTAACGGTAAAGCGATAAACCTTTTCGTTGTATTTGTAAGCGCTGATCCACAAGGGTAATAAAATATGTTTAAAGGTAATATCGTTGTAACTGGTGTTCAACGAATGGATCTGCTGCACATCGCCTCCAATATCGCTTCGCACGCTCGATTCTATAACCGGCTGCATTCTTCCTTTGGCTTCTTCAAATCCCTCTTTTAATTGTGTTTGATAACTTTCGGTTACAAAACCTGCTAAAAATTTATCGTTGTAAGCGGTTAATTCAGGCAGATCCCAGGGCTCCAGTTCTTTTGTAAGGTCTTTTGGTAATGAGTTAGAGGCGCAAACTAAAATATCATCAAACGTATTGTTAACACTGCCACTTGCCGAATGCCAGGCTGTGCGCTGCACCTGGCGGGTTTGCCTTTTTCCTTCGCTGTCGGTATAACTTTCACTCACATAATAATGTTCGCCGCGTAAACCGGAGTAATCGCTGTGCGTATTGCTATCGTATGTCCAGTATGGCATGTAAACGCCTTTTAATTTTTCGGCGCTGTTTTGAGCGTATTGTTTTAATTTATTTGGTGCAAACCATAAATCGCCAACCCATTTCACAAATTCATCTTTAGCTTTATTTCTTTCAACTTTAAAAGGCAGTAAATATTTTGGTTTAATAATATTTGAAACAGAGGCGTTGGCAATAACAACGGGCGTATCGCAATACGGACAAGCACTTGAAGTTACATTGGCCGGAAGGGTAGTAGAGGCACCGCAATTGGTACATTTTACAGTGCTTATACTTTGTTTTTCATCAGTTGCCGCGTTGTTCTCTAAATGGTTGTGGTAATCGTTCTCAACAATTTCAGTTTTTTCAACGGTAATAATATTGTTGGCGTTGCAGTATTCGCATTTAAGGGCTTGTGCGCCGGGCGCGAATTTTAAATTAGCTCCGCAATCCTTGCATTTAATGGTGTTTGCGGTTTCGGCTGTGGGTTCAAATGTTTGGTCACTCATATTTTATGATCAAAAAATATTAAAAAAACCGCAAAACAATTACATGTCTTTTACCCCAACCATTTCAAATTTAAGTTCAGTAATGATCTGGTATTCTATTCCGGTCTCCCTCATTTCTTCATCTTCTTCATCGTAGCGCCAAAAAATAGTAACAGGACTGCCGTTCTTATCTATCTTTTTTAATACCCTGAACATATCTAAAATTTCTTTTGAAGAAGAGGTATTAAAATATTCTAATTGAATGCTCACGCTTGTAATTTTTGCGGGCGCTGCTCCATAAATTTCAAGCGCTTCAAACAAGGGCCTGAAAAACTCTCTTGAATTTTCGGGCACACAACGTCCGGTGATCTCCAAAGTTCCTTTTTCAAAATCAAAATTAATTTTTGGGATCAGCGATGTGCCTTCGGTGGTATATTTTTTCATAGGTCTAATTTGTGACAAATAATCGTTTCAAGAGAAACCAAATATATAAAATAATTACATAAAAAGACAAATCTACCCCCGTTTAATCAAAAAATAGGCTATAATTTCATACAATTTTACAGGGAATGAGGGCATCTTCATTAAAATGATATACGGCGCACATTCTGTGGTACCCATCAGCAATAATAACGTTACCGTTCTTTGCATCCCTTATCAAAAGAATTGGCGATATTTTTTTGCCGGCCTTGATCTTTTTAATGTTTTTGGTTACATGCGAATTACTGATACCTAACAAGGATAATCTTGAGGCCCGGAAAATATCTTTCGCCTTAAACTCCTTTGTTGCGGAAGTTTTTAACTCAGATGTCAGTTTTTTTGCCTCCGAATTATTGAATATTAAATTTAAGTACGAATTAGCGGCAGGATAATTGTGATCCTCGGGCTTTACCAGCCATTTTATTTTTTGTTTTTTCATTTTCTTTAAAATTATGTAATCCTAATATAACAATAATAGTCCGGATGACCGATTTTTAACCAAAAAATTCTTCATTAAAATTTAAATATGGGTATATTTGATATAAAAAATATAATGAAAAAAATTACAGGAATCGCGGCTTTGGCATTTATGTTTTTTGCGGGAATGTCTAATTTAAATGCACAAGAATTAAGAAATTCTTCAGGAAACAGTACCGGTAAGATCGAATCTAACGGTACAATTCGTAATGGATCGGGAAATAGTGTAGGTAAAATTGATTCTGACGGAACAATTCGTAACGGATCGGGAAACAGCATTGGTAAAATTGATTCGGATGGAACTATCCGTAATGGATCGGGTAACAGCTTTGGTAAAGTTGATTCTGACGGAACTGTAAGTAATGGCCTTTGTGGAACAGGGCAAATAAAAAAACCCATGCAATTTGCACAGGATTGTTCTTAAAATT
>JANYBY010000335.1 GCA_025360565.1 Bacteroidota bacterium | reverse complement strand
GTTCACAATTTCGGTAAGCAATTCTTTTGTTAAGGGTTCAGCGCTAAAATTATTGTATTTGTATCCGATCTGCGTTTTGGTCTCAATAAAAAATCTTTTTTCGCGATTTATAAAAATGCGGGCAATTAAATAACCAACATCATTTACCCGATTATATTTAAACGAATCGGCCAAAAAATTATACACATTAATAATGCCGCAAAAAGAATTTAACTCGTTGCTTTTTACGTAACCGGTTTTAAACATAGGGTGGGCGCGATCAAACTCAAACACATTGGTATGCATATAAAAATCAAGCATGTCGCCGGCAACCTTTATTTGCATGGATTGCGGACTAATATCTTTATAAAATATGGTAACACGTTTATCAATTTTTACCGCTTCTTTTGCCAGCTCATCGGCGCGTTCTTTTAAAACTTCTTTTAAAAGCGTAAGAACAGAAATGGTGTTTTGAAAAACATCCTGTTTCATAACCGATTTTCCGGAAAGCAGTTTTATGATGGTTTCGGTTTGTTTATTGTGCGTTTCGTTCATTGTTATTCGTTTTCTCCCGCTTCTATTAAAGCTAATGTCTCAATGTCTTTTGGAAGTCTAAAATCAGTGTTCCTTATTTTTGCCAAAATTGGTTTAATAGAGGGTATAATATTTTTTAGTTTTGCTCTTACAATTACACCAATTGTACCGGTGTATGTAAGGTGCAGATTTTCGGCTAATTGACGAGCTTTATAATCATCTAAAATTAACAGGCTGTTTTTTAGTTCTAATGCGAGAGATAGGGCGCTTGCTTCACCTTTGTCAATCTGGGTTTCTAACATTTTTTGTTTTTCTTTGTCAGAAACGATCTCAATTTTAACCCATTCGGGTAATTTTTCGCCAAACTCTGCAACTATTTCCGAGGTGGTAACTATACATTCAAACGTTCTTTTCAATAATTCCATTTCATCTATTTTATTCAAAATAATAAAACAACTAGTATCTGAAATTATAGTTTTATGCATTTTTAATATCCTGAGCAAGATCTGAAGCAGGGTAATTAAAGATAGAAACGCCATATTTGCCAAGCAATTCGGCAAAAGTTCGTTTTGCTATCCCCGCCAGATCGGCTGCTTGCCCCAATGATAATTTTCCTTGCTCATACAATTTTGTGGCTATTATCATAGTCAACTCCTGTTTATCGATCTCAAAATTATCCGGAATATTTAGTGTTAATTTTTTCATGGGTACGTTATTTTTCCAAATAGAATAATATTACTTTACTATCAAATTTACAAATTTTAATACGCCCTCGCAAATAATACTTTTTGAGTACTTGGTTTACCGCTGTATATGCAAACCCCGTTTTCCTGTTTATTATTTAGGGGAATGCATCGAATGGTAGCTTTGGTCTCTTCCTTTATTTTTTCTTCCGTTTCAGGAGTTCCATCCCAGTGAGCATATACAAATCCGCTTTTTTCATCCAATACCTTTTTAAATTCTTCGTATGTACTAACGTGATGCGTACTGCCGACCGTGCGCTCAAGAGCTTTTTTATAAAGATCGGATTGAATTTGCTGAAGCAAAGTTTCAATATGCAATTCAAGCCCTTCGATCTTTACAACCTCTTTTGTTAATGTATCTCTTCTTGCAAGTTCAACAGTGCCGCTTGCCAGATCTCTTTCTCCAATAGCAATGCGTAGGGGAATGCCTTTTAATTCGTATTCGGCAAATTTCCATCCCGGGCGCTGCGAATCGCGGTCATCGTACTTTACAGAAACGTTTCTTTGTTGTAGTTTTACTTTAATTGAATTAACCACTTCGGTAATTTGTTTTAAACCTTCTTCGCCTTTATAAATGGGTATTATTACAACCTGAGTTGGTGCTAATTTTGGGGGAATAACCAGGCCTTGGTTATCGCTGTGGCTCATGATGAGCGCGCCCATCAGCCTTGTGCTCACACCCCAGCTGGTGGCCCAAACATGATCTAATTTTCCTTCTTTGTTTGTAAATTTTACATCAAAGGCCTTGGCAAAATTTTGTCCCAAAAAGTGTGAGGTGCCACATTGCAGTGCTTTCCCATCCTGCATCAGGGCTTCTATACAATAGGTTTCATCAGCGCCGGCAAAACGTTCGTTTGCGGTTTTAATTCCTTTTACTACCGGAACGGCCATAAAATTCTCAACAAAGTCGGCGTACACATTCAGCATTTTTTCTGTTTCCTCAATGGCTTCCTGCTTAGTGGCGTGGGCGGTATGGCCTTCCTGCCATAAAAATTCGGCGGTGCGTAAAAATAATCGGGTACGCATTTCCCAGCGCACAACATTTGCCCATTGGTTTATCAGCAACGGTAAATCGCGGTAACTTTCTATCCAGCCCTTATACGTATTCCATATTATGGCTTCGCTGGTTGGACGTACGATCAATTCCTCTTCCAACTTTGCTTCCGGGTCAACTATTAATTTGCCTTTATTGTTTGGATCGGCTTTTAGCCTGTAATGAGTAACCACAGCACATTCCTTGGCAAAACCCTCTGCGTTTTTTTCCTCCGCTTCAAATAAACTTTTAGGGATGAAAAGTGGAAAATAAGCATTTACATGGCCTGTATCTTTAAACATTTTATCCAATGCCTGCTGCATTTTTTCCCAAATACCGTAACCATGAGGTTTAATAACCATACAGCCTCTTACGGCGCTGTGGTCGGCTAAGTCAGCTTCAACCACTAAATCGTTATACCATTTACTGTAATCTTTTTCTCTTGGTGTAATTACCTTGCTCATAACCTAATTTTTAACCTTTGCTATAAATGAATCCTGTTCATAATTCAATATGCTAAATATTGCAAATAATACAATATGAGCCCCGAATTTTCGTAAATTTACATATAATCTGCGCATTTTAATTAATCTATAAACAGAATTGCGATGAAAAAAGTAGTTTTAATAGTCCCAATTTTAGCCTTGCTATTTTCTTCCTGTAAAACCGCTAAGGTGGCGGGTTACAGCGATGATGTGTACAGCAGGCCCACCGAAGAATTGCATTTAGCGAAAATTGCGGCTGAACAAAAAATGCAAAAAGAAGCGGTTGAAAAACAAAAGCAGGAAAATGAAAGAATGGCGCAGATAACTAAAGACATTGCTAATCCCAATTACAAAGACCCCACTTATAATAAGGATGATTATTATGATTATCAGTACGCCTCAAAAGTAAAACGCTTTAACAATCCCATTCCGGGCGCAGGTTATTACGATAATTATTACACTAATTCTTATACCTATAACCAAAACCCTGCAATGTATGGCACCAGTATTTACAGCAGTTATAATTATTTAATGCCATCTAACCAATTTAATAATTACGGCAACGGCATTAGCCTTGGTTATGGATATAATTCGGGATACAATAATAATTATGGATATAACCAATGTATGAGCTGCGGCGGATATAACGGTTACAACTCTTATGGATCTAATTATGGATACAATCCTTATGGATTTAACAGCGGTTATTATTCCGGTTATGGCGGTTACAATCCTTATGGATATAATTATTATGGATATAACCCATACAACAGCGGTTATGGTTACAATTCTTATGGCTATTCAAACGGTTATAACAATACCGGGTGGGGATATTATAACGGCCACGACCCCAACAGCGCTTACAGTAAAATGACCTATGGCCCTCGCGGCAGTAATGGAGGAGGAAATAACACACGCACTACAACAGCAGGAATGGCAGTGCCTGAAGAATTTAAAAATAGCGAACGTCAGGCATTTATGCAGTCAGTTGTGCAAAAGCAAGAAGAAACTCCAAGGTTTACAGAAATAGTACATCATCAAAATCCTGTTGTTGAAACAGGGAATATGAATAATGCAAATGTTAACGGAGTAACAACAAATAATTCTGTTGGAAACAATACCAATAATTATAATGGCACCAGCGTTAATCCTGTTAACACCGATGTTCCCGCACCTAAAAAAACCGGATTTTGGAGCGGTCTTTTGAACGCGAATAATAGTCCCTTTACAAACCAACAACCCACAACTGTTTCCGGAAACAACAGGGCAAGCGGTATAAATTCGGGCAGAACAAATAATGTAGCCGAAAACCCAACCAATAACGCGCCAACAAATGCGGCACGCAGCAACTCTAACGCTACTCCAACCTTTAATACAAATTCCGGCTGGCCGTCGGGCGGTAATTCTGGCGGATCAACAGGTGGGTCTTCGCCAAGAGGCGGTGGTGGTGGCGGAAATTCCCGTCCACGATAAATTTTCTTAAATGTTTAAATACATTTTTTATTTTTTCATTTCCTTATTTTATTTAGGAGTAACCGCACAAAACGATGTAGATGCTCTTCGCTATTCCCGAAACGGAGTAAATGGTACTTCGCGGTTTGTAGCCATGGGCGGGGCATTCGGGGCAATAGGGGCCGATATATCTTGTGCGGCAAATAACCCCGCAGGTTTGGGTTTATTTAAAAGTGATAATGCTTCTTATGGTTTCGGATTAAAAACCACCGGCAATAAGGGCACGGTAAATAACACAACATCTGAAGTATCGGGCGCACGATTTATTTTTAATAATGCGGGTTACGCGCATGCATGGCTACCTGAAGGTAATCCAAATGGACGACACGTAATTGCCATTTCCAATACCCAAATTCAAAATTTTTTTGGCACCTCACGGTTGTCCAGCTATACCAATAATAATTCAATTGCAAAGGATATGCTGAATAAGGCGGGACAAACATATCCAACCGGTTTAAACAGCGGTTACGAAGGGTTGGCTTTTAACACTTTTATTTTAGATACGGTTAATAATCGCTATTTTTCAAATGTTGATCTGAAAAGAACTGTGCTGCAAACACGAAATATTGTAACGGACGGGCATGTGAACGAGTGGAATTTTTCATACGCTTATTCTTCTAAGGATAAATATTATTTTGGCGCAAGTATAGGCGTACCAAGGGTTACCTATTCTTCAACAACAACACATTCAGAAGCGGATGATAAAGATAGTATGCAAATAACAAGGTTATCACCGGGCACATTTACATCCAATTATATTTCGGGACTTCCGGCGTATGATACTTTATTGATGGGATTTAATAGTTTAACCTATACCGAATTTTTTTCAACTTCAGGCACGGGAGTTAATTTGAAATTAGGATTAGTAGCAAGAATTAACGATGATATCAGAATTGGTTTTCATTATCATTCTCCAACTTTATATTCTTTTACCGATGTTTACTACAATAGCATGTCGGCCACTTACGATCGTAATAAATCAAATGTTCTTTCAATAAAAGATCCGCCCGACGGTGGTTATTTTTCTTATAAAATAATTACACCTTCTAAAATAGGAGTGAGCTCGGCCTTTACCATTAATAAAATTTGCGTAATAGGATTAGAGTATGAATACATAAATTATAGGAACGCCCAATTGTCAAGCGCAAACGTCTCTGATTTTGCAGGTGTAAACGCTATTATAAAACACAAATATTCTTATGCAACAAATGTTCGTATGGGTGTTGAATTTAATGTAAAGCCTGTTATGATCAGGGCCGGGTATAATATGCAGGGCAGCCCTTTTGGTTCAGCATTTACAGGCAGTTTTGTAAGGCATACCATAAGCCTAGGCCTTGGTGTTCGCAGCAAAGCTGGATGGTGCCTGGATCTTGCCTGGTATAAAAATTTTAGTTCCGAAGATTATTATATGTTCTCAACGCTTGCTCAAAAATCGGTTATTAATTATAATAATGCTCAGTTGGCTCTTACGGTTGGCTATAAGTGGTAATCCCGGATTTATTGAAAAGAGTAGGGATTGGCAGTAAGCAGTGAGAGCGAAAATTTTGAATTGCCTCGTGCCAACTTCTTCATAAAATAAACCAGTGCAATTCCCTTTGGAATTAACCATTTAATTCCTATTTTTGGTCACTTTAAAACACACCACTTATGAGCAAAAAAATATTGGCAAACGATGGTATTGACGCGGTTGGCAAACAACTTTTAGAAAAAGCCGGGTTTACGGTTATTACCGAAAAAGTTGCGCAAGAAAATATTGCGAACGAAATAAATGAAAAAGGTTATTCCGCCATTACTGTTCGTAGCGCTTCCAAAGTGCGAAAAGATATTATTGATGCTTGTCCGGGTTTAAAAGTTATTGGCCGCGGTGGTGTTGGTATGGATAATATTGATGTGGAATATGCGAGGTCAAAAGGAATAAACGTAATTAATACGCCTGCTGCTTCAAGTAATTCTGTTGCCGAATTAGTGTTCGCGCATTTATTTAACGCAGTTCGTTTTTTATACGACAGTAATCGTAACATGCCGGTTTCGGGCGAAGATAAATTTGATGACTTGAAAAAGAAATACGCTAAGGGGGTTGAGTTAAGGGATAAAACCATGGGCATTGTTGGTTTTGGCAGAATAGGGCAGAGTGTTGCAAAAATGGCACTGGGCCTGGGAATGAAGGTGGTTGCGTTTGATCCATTTGTAGTTGAAACTAAAATTGATCTTGAAATATCGGGACTTGATAAACCTGTTACCGTTGCCATAAAAACAGTAGGCATGGATAAGGTAATTCAAAACGCCGATTTTATTACGTTTCATGTACCGGGCGGAAAATTAATTTCAAAACACGAGATCGCATCCATGAAAAATGGTGTGGTATTAATAAATACTGCCCGCGGCGGTGTAATTAACGAAGATGATCTTTTGGAAGCTTTGAACAGTGGGAAAATTTCGCACGCGTGTTTAGATGTTTTTGAAAATGAGCCGCGTCCTTCAGTGGCAATTTTAAAAAATCCAAAAATTTCGTTAACTCCGCACATTGGCGCGGCCACCAACGAAGCGCAGGAACGTATTGGTGTGGAATTGGCGGAGAAATTGATATCTGCTCTTAAATAAACCACGGAGACACAGAGAACACTGAAAAGCACAGAAGTTTATAATAATAAAATTTAAATAACACAACACTGAACAAGGTCAAACACAAAACATTCCTCCGTGAAACTTTGTGCTCTCCGTGTCTCCGTGGTAAAAAAAACAATACGCATGGCAATTTTAAAATCATTCAAAGGCCTAAGGCCAAAAAAAGACAAAGTGAGTTTAGTAGCTTCTCGTCCTTACGATGTTATAAATTCTGAAGAAGCAAAAATTGAAGCGGGCGATAATATACATTCATTTCTTCATGTTGTAAAACCCGAAATTGATCTGCCGGCTGATCTGGATCATTATTCCCCTTTGGTTTATCAAAAAGCAAAAGAAAATTTTGAGAAATTAATAAAAGACGGCATGTTCATGCAAGATAAAGAAGAGTGTCTTTACATTTACCGTTTAACAATGGATGGAAGAACACAAACCGGCATTGTTGGTTCCGCTTCTATAGATGATTACTTTAATAACATCATTAAAAAACACGAATTAACCCGTCCCGATAAAGAACTTGACAGAATAAACCACGTACGTGTTGCCAATATAAATGCCGAACCGGTATTTTTTGCGTATCCAAACATGAAAGCTTTGGATGAGGCGGTTAATAAAATTGTTGCCGTTAAGCCTGAATATGATTTTACAACAGAAGACGGCATCCGTCATGAGTTTTGGGTGGTGAGCGATGCAGCTGCAGTAAAAAATATTATTGATCTGTTTGCAAAACTTCCTGCAACCTACGTGGCCGATGGGCATCATCGTACTGCCGCTGCAGCCCTTGTTGGTAAAGAAAGACGAGAAAATAACCCGAATCATACAGGTAACGAAGAATATAATTTTTTCCTTGCTGTACATTTTCCGGATAATCAATTACATATTATGGATTATAACCGCGTGGTAAAAGACCTGAACGGTTTATCGGAGGAAGAATTATTGAAAAAGATCTCCGAAAATTTTGATGTAACAGAAAAAAATGGAACCTACCGTCCGAACGCTTTGCATAATTTCGGAATGTATTTAAATCACAAATGGTATTCGTTGAACGCCAAAAAAGGAACGTATAATGATACCGATCCAATTGGTGTGTTGGATGTTACTATTTTATCGGAAAGAATTTTAGCGCCCATCTTTAATATTGTTGATCTGCGTACTGATAAACGAATTGATTTTGTTGGTGGCCTTAGAGGATTGGGCGAATTAGAGAACAGAGTAAATTCAGGCGAAATGAAAGTCGCGTTTGCACTGCATCCTGTAACCATGAAACAATTGATCGATATTGCCGATACAGGAAATATTATGCCGCCAAAAACAACCTGGTTTGAACCTAAGTTGAGAAGCGGATTGGTTGTGCATTCGTTGGATTAAGCAAATTCTTTTGGTAATTTATCGAATTTTTCCGGCCAGCAGCTAATAAAAAAATGGTTGTCAGTTGGGGAGATTATTTATATCTTGGGGAGTAAATTGAGGACATTAGCTTTTATATTTATTTTGTTTTTTTGTTCAGAAAGCGAACTGTTTGCAAAAAAAATAAATAAAGACAGTTTAATAAAAATTCTTAATTCCAACTCGGCTGATACAGCTAAAATTTCGGCGTGTTTGGTTTTGAGTGCCTCCTTTAAAGAAACAAGTTCCGACTCATCCCTTTTTTATTGTAAGTTAGCCGCCGGATTTATAAAGCCAACTACTTTTCCAAAGTGGAAGGCGAAAGTGAATTTATTCTTTTGTAGGTTATACAATTATACTATGGGCGATTTTTCAACTGCTGAAAAGTATGTGGAAGAAGCTTTAAAATATGCAATACAAACAAAAAACTCCAGATTAATAGGCGATGTTTATTTAAGTCGAGGCGCCGTTTACGGTTCGCAAGGAAATTATGAAAAAGCAATTGGCAGTTTATTAAAAGCCGAAAAATATTTTACCGTTATTAACTATCAAATTGGCCTTTCATCGGTTTATAATGATATTGGTATCATTAATTATAACCAACAAGATTATAAAAATGCGCTTCATTATTATAAAAAAGGAATGAACATTAAGGCTGTAAGAAACAGGCCTGAAGATATGGCATCCGCATATCAGAATATATCTGGTGTATATTACGACCTTGGAAATTACGATTCGGCTTTTCATTATGTTGATCTTGGATTAAAGATTAGTTTAATGATGGGCGATTTGGTTGGAACAGCTATGTCGTATAGCGGAAAAGCGATGGTACTCAGAAAAATGAATAGGTTTGGCGAATCGCTTAAATGCGAGGAGAATGCAAAAAAATTAGCAATAGAAACAGGAGATAAATACATGATAGCGAATTGTTATAATGGAATTGCCCTGATAAATCACCACGAAAAAAAATATGACGCTGCTATTGAAAATTATCTATTGAGTATTAAAATAAATAAAGAGATAAAAGCAAGAAAAGAATTAGCCGAGGCGTATGGAGGAATATCAAAGGCTTATGAGGAATTAAAAAACTACAAGAACGCTTTCAATTATTACAAATTGTACACGGAATTAAATGATTCATTGTCGGGTGAGAAAATAAAAAAGAATGTACACGACATCCAGATCAAATACGAAACTGCAAAAAAAGAAAAAGAAATTGCCCTTTTAAATAAAACAAAAACCCAAGATTCGTTAAAGATTGAATTACAGGAGCTCCAGGTGAAGGACAAGGACTTACAAATTGAAAAAAGACAAGGACAGATCAAATACCTAATCGTTATTGCAATTATTTTGGCGGCATTTGGCATTTGGATCTATAATGCCTTAAGAAATAAACAAAAAGCAAATAGTATTATTCAGCTTCAAAAACAATTGGTAGATGAAAAACAAAAAGAAATTACCGACAGTATTACATACGCAAAACGTTTGCAGCAGGCTATTTTACCGCCGGATAAATTAATTAAAAAAACTCTTCCCGAATCGTTTGTGTTTTATAAGCCAAAAGACATTGTTGCCGGTGATTTTTATTGGTGCGAAGTTGTAAAAGAAGCAGAAAACGAGCTGGTTCTTATTGCAGCCGCAGATTGCACCGGTCACGGAGTACCGGGCGCCATGGTTTCTATTGTTTGCAGCGATGCGCTTAACCGTACGATAAAAGAATTTAAGATCACCGAACCGGGAAAGATCCTGGATAAAGCGCGGGAACTGGTTTTAGAAACGTTTTCGAAAAGCGAAAGCGAGGTAAAGGACGGAATGGACATTTCGTTATGTTCCCTGAATACAAAAACAAATGAGATCAAATGGAGCGGTGCAAATAATCCATTGTGGTATTTTCAGAATGAGATATTTAAAGAGATCAAAGGACATAAACAGCCTATAGGTATGATCGATCTGCCAACACCTTTTCCTACTCACACCTTAACTTTACAAAAAGGAGATTCTTTTTATTTGATCACTGATGGTTTTGCAGATCAGTTTGGCGGGCCAAAAGGCAAAAAATTTAAATATAAACATCTTCAAGAAACGCTTATATCTAATTTAAATTTAAGTCTTGATCAACAAAAGCTTGTACTTAATGAATCTTTTGATAATTGGAAAGGAAATTTAGAACAGGTGGACGATGTTTGTATAATTGGTGTGCGGCTATAATTATGTCAGTAAAAGAAAATCTTCTTCAGCTAAAAAATTCAATCCCGGCGTCGGTTACTTTGGTTGCGGTTTCTAAAACCAAACCAAACGAATTGATTATGGAGGCTTACAACGCGGGCCAACTGGACTTCGGCGAAAATTACGTTCAGGAGTTAGCGGATAAATACGAACAGCTTCCAAAAGATATTCGCTGGCATTTTATAGGACATTTACAAAGTAACAAAGTAAAATTAATAGCGCCATTTGTACATTTAATTCATGGGGTTGACAGTTTAAAATTATTGGAAGAAGTAAATAAGCAGGCAAAAAAAAATGATAGGATCATTGATTGTTTGCTGCAAATTTACATTGCCGCTGAAGAAACAAAATTTGGTTTGTCATTTG
>JANYBY010000329.1 GCA_025360565.1 Bacteroidota bacterium | reverse complement strand
TCAGCCTGATTTTCTTTTTTGCCTTGACTAATACCGGAAAATCTCAGGTTGTAATTAATGAATATTCCTGCTCAAACTTGTCATCTTTCATGAGCAATTTAGGTACCTATGAAGATTGGATTGAGCTTTATAATACTTCCGCCACGCCGGTTAACTTAAACAATTATTATCTCAGCAATAAAAAAACCAATATTACAAAATGGAAATTCGGGAACGTAACCATTGCCGGAAATGGATTTTTAAGAATATGGGCATCAGGCGCAAACGTTACTGCGGGTGCAAATCTTCACACAAATTTTTCGCTTACTCAATGTAGATTTGATAATATAATTTTTTCTAATCCTTCGGTAGTAGTAGTTGATTCGCTTACTATAAAACCCGCCAAAATAAAACATTCCCGTGGCAGAACTACCAATGGAGCTGCAACATGGAGCGTGTTTTTTAATCCTACGCCCGGAGCATCGAATACTGCGCCTAAGGTTGATTACTCAACAACTCCGAGTATGAATTTGGCTCCGGGTTTTTATCCGGGAGCACAATTAGTAAGTATCACTTCTCCTGATCCGGGGGTAATAATTCACTATACACTTAACGGAACAACGCCAACGCAATTTTCTCCTGTGTATTCAACGCCGATTTCTATTACAAGCACAAAAGTTTTACGTGCCATTGCAATCAGTTCAACAACAACTACACCAACGAGTTTTATTGAGAGTAACACTTATTTCATCGGACTTCCGCATACAGTTGCCGTGGTTTCTTTTTATGGTGATTCTGCCTTAATTCTAATGAATGGTGCAATATCAATTCCCGAAACCGGAATACAATACTTTGATTCGAGTGGAACATATCGCACCGGTGGTTATGGTCAAGCCAATAAACACGGTAATGATTCATGGTCTTATCCTCAACGCGGAATTGATTTTGTGAGCTACGATCAATATGGTTACAGCGATGTTTTAAGTCATCGTTTCTTCAATCAAAAAACCAGAAAAGAATTTCAGCACATAATTTTAAAAGCTGCTGCAAATGATAATTACCCTTTTGAGTGTCCTGCTGCCGGAAATCCTTATGCATGGGGAGATCCAACGTTATACGATGCGGCACACATTCGCGATGCATACGTTCAAACAGTTGCAGAAAAAGCTTCTATGCACCTTGATACAAGAACATGGGCGCCGATGGTTATGTATGTAAACGGACAATATTGGGGAGTGTATGATCTCCGTGAAAAAGTTGACGATAAAGATTATACAAAATATTACTATAACTCTTCTTCCGACTCATTGCAAATGCTGCAAACATGGGGAAGCACTTGGTCGGCATACGGTGGAACGCAAGCGCAAACCGATTGGAACAACCTAGCCAGTTACATTACGTCAAACAACATGGCGGTTGCCGCTAATTACAATTACGTAGATAATTTATATAATGTAAAAAGCCTGGCCGATTACGTAATTCTTAATTCATATTGTGTTACTACCGATTGGCTTAACTGGAACACCGAGTGGTGGCGCGGTACAAATGCCGCCTGCAGTAAAAAGAAATGGCGCTATTGTTTGTGGGATGAAGATGCTACTTTTCATCACTACATTAATTACACAGGAGTTCCGAGTGTAGACGCAAATGCTAATCCTTGCGATCCTGAAAGCTTAGGAGATCCGGGTGGAGAAGGTCACGTTCCTATCTTAAACGCTCTTTTGCAAAACCCGAATTTCAAACAGTATTACGTAATGCGCTATTTCGATTTAATTAATAGCGGATTGAGCTGCACGCGTATGACGGAGATCCTTGATAGCATGATTTTACAAATTGCCCCCGAAATGCCAAAACAAGTTGCTAAATGGGGCGGAACTGTAAGTGCGTGGCAACAAAATGTGCAGAACCTTCGTAATTTTATTTTGCAACGTTGCGATTCTGTTACTACGCATTTTAATAATTGCTATAACGTAACCGGCCCGTTTAAAATTAAGGTGAACGTTGATCCTCCGGGTTCGGGCACAGTTGATTTTAACTCCATTCACTTATCTACTTTCGTTTGGAGTGGATTGTATCCGGGTAATATGAACATTGGTTTAACGGAGCATCCTAATCCAAATTATTGTTTTTCTCATTGGGAATTTCAACATCACACACCATTGCCAAGTACGTTAGATTCAAGTGTAACTGTAAGTCTGACCACCACAGATAGTATCGTTGCACATTTTATTCTGAATCCTATGCCTATGATCACTCCTGCTAATCCGCAGGTTTGTATCGGAGATTCTGTACAGTTAGTAGCAACAGGAGGTTCTAGTTACAGCTGGGCGCCGAGCACAGGTTTAACTTGTACCAGTTGCCCTAATCCAATTGCGCATCCTGCTTCAACAACAAATTATACCGTTACTTCTATAAGCGGACCGGGTTGTACAAATAAAAACTCACAGATCGTAACTGTATTGCCTCCCAATCCTCCGATCATTTCTACAAATATTTGAAACAACAATCGACTGTCGCACCATTGAAACGTGGCTTACCACAAGGTTGCATGGCGTCGGATATGTATC
>JANYBY010000325.1 GCA_025360565.1 Bacteroidota bacterium | reverse complement strand
TTTTCCTATCTCGCTCACTAATCGCGCATTCTCGAATGTTTTTTCAAGTTCAACTACTTTTAATTCTTGTTCGTGGTATAACTTTGCATTTTCTAAGGCAATAGCGATATAGGTGGCAAGGTTTTTAAGAATGTTTAAATGATAATTACTGTAACTGTTTGTATTAAAACTTTGAACCGTAATAACTCCCAAAACATTTTCCTTGTATATTAAAGGTAAATAAATAAGCGACTCCACTTCTTTTCCCGCTTTTGGAGCTTGGCTTTGTTTGATGTATTTTCCAATTTCGGCTCTTACATCATTCAAAATTATTTCCTGGGTGTTATTAAAACAAACTGCAGCAAGGCGGTTAATATCCTTTATCTCATAAAATAAATTTTCAAATCTTTCTTCACCTTCAATAAATAAAGGAAACATGATAACATGATCGGTTTTATGATAAATACCAATGCCGAAGCCGGTTGCATCCATTAAGCCGTTAACACTTTCATAAACTGTTTTAACGATCGTTTCAACATCAAAGCTGGAAATGATCTGTTGCCCGATTTTGCTCATTAAAGTAAGCTGATCCGAAAAATTTTCTTGTTCTTTCCCTCTTTCTTCAATGATCGCTTTTTCAGTTTGGGACTGTAACACTTTATGCTGTTGCTCAAAATTTTTAGTAAGCTTTTTGTTTTTTAAATTACGTTCTTCTTCAACAGCATGATGAAATATTTTGTAATACTTGAACGCCTCAGTGGTATTACCTTCCAATTCATAAAGCTCGGCGAGTTTTTCGGTTGAACGGTATACGTTTTTTCTTGATCTAATTTTTTCTGAAAGTTGATAAGCCTGAACATACACTTCAATGGCCTTTTTGGTATCGTTTTTACGGATATAGAGTTTACCAATGTTATTTAAGGTTGCAGCCTCACCGAATTTTAAACCTAAGTCTTTTTTTAATTTTAAACTGCATTCATAATTATCAATTGCATCCTCATACCTTTGAAGAGCGGAATATGTTCTACCCAAACCATCAAAGGCAGAAGCTTCGGTATTATGCGCTGCCAACTCTTTACAAAACGCAACACAGCTGCCAAAATACAAAATAGCCTTATCGTATTTTTTTAAATTATAATAGGTTTCGCCTAAACCTTCATGCGCTTTAACAAGGCTATTTTTATTTTTTATTTTTTTGCAAATTTTTTCGCTTTCCAATAAAAGACTCAGCGCCTTATCGTTTTGATCAATCGTATAATAAACGGTACCCTTGCCAATTAAAACATCGGCCATGCCAAGTTCATTATTTATTTTAAGATTTAAATCGTAACTTATTTTGTAATGTACTAAAGCCTGTTCGTACTCTTTTAAATAAAATAAATTAGTTCCCGAATAATAATAAACACTTGCTTCGTTAAGTTTATCTTTTAAACTTTTAAATAATTGGGCCGATTCTAAACAATATTGAACACCTTCTTCGTTCTCAAATGTCCAAATACAGCAAGCGCCAAGTGTTTTTTTTGCAACTGCAATGCCAAAGCCATAACTGATATTTTCTGATCTGGAAAGGGCTAAATTAGCCAGTTCGATGGCTTTTAGTGGATTTTCAGAATTTAAACTCCATGCCTGATTATTTAGATCATCAATCTCACGGACTAAATTTTCAGATTGTGATAACACCGACATACTATTAATACTTAAAAAAACCTATTAATTCATAAACAAAAAACCTACACCCTAATTCCAATAACACAAACGTCATCTATTTGTTCCAGCGTGCCTCTCCATCCTTCAAACGTCTCGTCCAATATTTTCTTTTGTTCCGGCATGGGCCTATCGTTAATACTTATTACAAGCTCTTTAAAATTTTTGAATTTGAATTTTTTTCCATCAACCCCGCCGAACTGATCCGCGTATCCATCAGTTAAAAGATAAACCATATCTCCTGACTTCAGTTTAATTTCGTTCATATCAAAATGTTTGCCATCGGTGGTGTGACCGCCGATTGAATATTTGTTAGGACGATATTCTATGATCTGTTTATCTCTAACCAATATTAATGGCCGGTGTGCCCCGGCGTAAGATAAGATCTTATATCTTTTTTCGTACGTACAGATGGCAATATCCATTCCATCGTTGGCAGATGCTTCAGAACTTTTTTTGATCAGTTTCACCAATTTTTCATCAATAGCACTTAAGGCTTTGCCCGGATCGTGAATTTTTTGTTCCTGGATAACCTTATACATGATATCGCTGCAAATTAAACTCATAAATGCCCCGGGAACGCCATGCCCGGTACAATCCGCGGCAGCAAAAACGGTGGTATCGCCAAAATGTTCAAACCAATAAAAATCTCCGCTCACAATATCTTTTGGTTTATATAAAATAAAACTGTCTACAAAATTTTTATTGAACTCATCAATGTTTGGCGCAATGGCCTGCTGAATTTTTTTAGCATACCTAATACTATCCGTTATGTCTTTATTTTTTTCTTCGATGATGGCTTTTTGTTTGTGAACCTCCGCTGTACGCTCCTCCACCTTGGCTTCTAGGTTTTGGTACAAGTTTGCATTATCTAAGGCAGTGGCAATAGAAAGTGCCATGTTCTTTAAAATATTTACCTGAAACTCCTGAAACGCGTTTTTCTTAAAACTTTGAGCCGTTAGTACGCCTATCTTTTTTTCTTTTGTAAATAAAGGTAAATAAACAAGTGATTCGGGTTTTTCGCCGGCAATAGACGCTTTAAGCTCTTTTATATATTTTTTGTACTCGACCTTATTATCGTTAATAATAATTTCTTTTTCATTCTCCCAACACCAAACGGCATATCTTTCTTTATCGGCCAAATTAAACTCGAAAGGCTGAAGCTTTTCTCCTTTTTCAATAAAACCCTGAAACTGTAAACTATTTGTAGCGGGATTAAAAATACCCATACCAAATGATTCGGCACTTAAAACACTTTTTACATTGTCGTAAACCTTTTCAACGATAGCTTCCACCGAAAGTGATGAGGCAATATCTTTTGCGATCTGAGCCGACGTTTTTACGTCGTTAAAATTCTTTTCAAGTAATTCTTTTTGTTTGGTTACCTCCTTGGTTCTTTCAGTCACCATATCCTCCATGTTCTGATAAAGAAAAGCGTTGTCGATCCCGATTGCCACATAAACAGCAAGGTTTTTAAGGATCTGCACATGGTAATCGGTATAAGCATTGGATTTTTCGCTTTGTACAGTAATAATACCCATTACTTTTTCCTTTACTACCATTGGCAAATAAATAACCGATTGGGTATCAATTCCACCGGCCATTTGCTGCGGCTTTACTTTCCCTACAAAGGATTCGATCTCGTTCTTAAAATCATTAATAACAATATCTTTATTTTGGTTGTAACAAATGTAGGTTAGCTTATCTTTTTCGGTAATATCATACGCCATACTCGAAAACTTATCTTCCCCTTCAATAAATAAAGGGTAAATTATTTTTCCGGTCTCTTTGTTAAAGAGGCCTACGCCAAAACAAACAGCGTCCATTAAACTGGTAACCTTTGAATAAACTTTATCAATAATTCCTTCAATAGATAAAGTAGAAGTGATATCGTTACCCAATTTACTTAAGGTACGGGTATCTTCAAACGACTTTTCCATTTGTTCCTTTTGACGCATTACCTCAAGTGTTCTTTCGTTTACTTTATCTTCAAGATTAGCGTATATGTTGGCATTATCTAATGCAATACCAACCGATACCGCAAGATTTTTAAGAATATTAAACTGATAATCGGAATACGCGTTCTTTTCAAAACTCTGCACCGTAATAACCCCGATCACTTTTGCTTTTGAATAAATTGGCAAATAAATTACAGAAGCCGATTCCTTTCCTGCAACGGGCTGCAATTTTCCTTTTACAAATTTTGGATATTCGGTTGACCAATCACTTATAAAAATTTCTTTGTCCTGTAAAAAGCATTGTATCCCTAAGCGTTCGGTATCCGTTATCTTAAAAACAAAATCATTCATTACCACATTGCTTTCAACAAACCCGTTAAACTCAAGTACGTCGCCTTGTTTATTTAATAAACCAATACCAAAACAATCGGCAACCATAAACTTGGTAACGTTTTCGTGAACTTTTGAAATAATGGTAGCGATAGATAGGGAAGAAGTTATTTCTTCGGCTACTTCGCTTAATAATTTTGTATTTTGATACGCCGTTTTTATTTCGCCTGTCCTTTCCTCTACACGCTCTTCCATTTGGTTATACAACGACGCATTGTCTAACGCAATAGCTGTGTAAATAGAAAGGCTTTTAAGTAATTGCAAATGGTAATCACTGTATGCATTCACTTTAAAACTCTGAACGGTAATTACACCAATTTTTTTATTATTTTGTGCAAGCGGGATATAAATAATAGATTCGGTGTTTTGGCCCGGTAATGAATGTCGGTTTGTTACTTTATTACTATTTAAAAACTCTTCGGTAAAATTTTTAATTACAATATCGTTTTGCGTGGTGTAACATAAAATTGCCGGCCTTGATGAGTCGGTTAACTTATAAGAATAATCGCCCAATAACTTTCCTTGTTCAATGGCACCGTTAAAATTTATTTGCTCGGTCTTTTCATCATAAATACCAATACCAAACATGGTGGCATCCATTAATTTATTAATGCTGTGGTATACTTTACTGATGATCTCTGAAATAGAAAAAGTACTCGATACTTCCTGCCCTATTTCGCTTACAATGCGCGTGTTCTCAAATGTCTTTTCAATCTCTTCCTTTTGTTTTACAACTTCAAGCGTTTTTTCATTTACCTTTTCTTCAATGTTTTGATACAGCGCCGCGTTATCCAATGCAATACCGATAGATACACCCAGGTTTTTTAATAAATCGACCTGATAAGAAGTATACGCGTTTTTTTCGGCACTTTGTACGGTTATTACCCCAATAATTTCATCTTTTGAAAATAAGGGTAAATAAATGATTGAATGGCTTACACTACCTATGAGAGGTGCCTGAGCCAGTTGAATATACTTGGTGTACTCCTCAAAAAAATTGTTTATTACAATGTCTTTTTTAGTGTTGTAACACACAGGGGCAAGCCTGTTCATGTCATTCACATCCACCGAAAAATCCGGAAGTAATTCACCATTCTCTCTAAACCCCTTAAACTCTAAGGCTTTGTTAACATCGTTGTAAACCGCAATGCCAAAGGCTTCGGCTTTCATTAAGCGGTTTATGTTTTTGTAAACCGACGAAATAATTGTTTCAATTGAGAGGGAAGAACTCATCTCTTTCGAAATTTCGCTTAACAAACGCGTATCGTTATAATTTTTTTCAACTTCAACTGTACGCGTTTTAACTCTATCCTCCATATCCGTATACAACGAAGCGTTATCAATGGCAATGGCGGCGTATATGGCCACGTTTTTAAGTAGCTGTAAATGATAATCCTTATAAACATTTGGCAAATAACTTTGTACAGTTATTACACCAATTTTTTTGTTATTTTGAGTGAGCGGAACGTACATGATGGACTCGGTAAAATCTCCTTGCAGCACCTCATAATCTTTAATTTTTTTATTTTCGATAAATTCTTTGGTGAAAGAATTTATTACATAATCCTTTTGGTTTGAAAAACACCAAACCGCCGGCCTATCAACCCCGCTTAACGGGTAAAAATAATCATCCAGTTTTTTTCCGTTTTCAATAACACCACTAAAATTTATTTGTTCTGTTTCAGGATCGTAAATGCCAATACCAAACATGGTGGCATCCATTAATTTATTTACGCTGTAATAAACTTTGCTTATAATTTCTTGTATGGAAAAAGTGGTAGAAATTTCCTGTGCAATTTCGCTTACCAAACGGGTATTTTCAAAAGCTTTTTGCAGTTCAACCACTTTTTGTTCCTGCTCTTCGTAAAGCTTCGCGTTTTCGAGGGCAATGGCTGTATAAGCGGCAAGGTTCTTTAAAATATTAAAATGATAATTGCTATAAGCGTTCTTATTAAAACTTTGTACGGTTATTACTCCAAGTAAAGTGTCTTTATATTTTAAGGGAAGATAAATAAGCGACTCCACTTCGCGGCCCACTTTTGGTTTAGAGGTTTTTTTAATGTACTTGGATATTTCAACATCCATATCATTAATAATGATCTCTTGCGCTGTATTGTAACATAAGGTTGTAAGCTTATCGTTATCCGCTGCGTTGTAAACAATGTTCTCAAATCGCTCATCCCCTTCAATATACAAAGGAAAAACAATTGTATTATCTTTTTTCTCGTAAATACCAATACCAAATCCGATCGCGTCCATTAACCCATTTACACTTTCGTAAACGGTTTTTACAATGGTTTCAACTTCAAGGCTCGAAATGATCTGTTGGCCAATTTGGCCCATTAACGTAAGGCTCTCAGAAAAACTTTCCTGTTCTTTTCCGCGTTCTTCTATAATTGCTTTTTGCACCCTTGTTTGTAATACTTGATTTTGTAAAACAAAACTTTTTGAAAGCTGCTCGCTTTTTATATTTTTTACATCTTCTTTAGCCTGATGAAATATTTTGTAATAGGTTAGCGCCTCTTCGGTGTTTTTTTGCTTTTCATAAAGCTCGGCCAGCTTTTCGCTTGAGTGATAAATTTCTTCTTTTGAACCTATCTCTATGGCTAACTCATAAGCTTTGTTTAAAAACTTAATGGCATTTTTGGTGTCTTTTTTCTGAATGTAAAGATTGCCCAGATGGTTTAGTGTGGTAGCTTCGCCAAACTTAAAGTTTACTTCTTTTTTTATTTTTAAACTTTTATTGTAAAACTCAATGGCTTTATCAAACTCTTTTAAAGCGGCATAATTTCTGCCCATGCCATCAAAAGCAAACGCTTCTGCTTTGTGCGACTGTTTTGATTTTTTACCCAATAGAATACAACTCTCATAATACATCAGAGATTTATCGTACTGCTTTAAATTATAATAGGTTTCGCCCAAACCATCGTGTACTTTAAAAAGTATCTCATCCCTCTTATTTTTTTTACTTAGCTTTTCGCTAGTAAGCAAAGCATCAAGGGCCTTTTTGTTTTCGCCAATGCTGTATAACACAGAACCTACCCCATTTAAAGCATCGGCCATTCCAGGCTCGTATTTTATTTTTTCGTTAAGTTCGTAACTGGTATTATAACATTTTAACGCGGTGTCATAATCAGATAAAAAATAAAAATTGGTTCCCAGGCTCATATATACAATTGCGCCGTTCTGTTTATCCTTCAAGGATTTAAACAGTTCGTTTGCCTCAATGCAATATTGCACACCTTCTTCGTTCTTGGATGTCCAAATACAGCAAGCGCCTAAGGTTCTTTTGGCAAGTGCAATACCTTTGGTATAGTTGATTTTTTCAGATTTGGTAAGTGCAAGGTTAGCTAATTCAATAGCCTGAGAGGGATCTTCGCTGTTTAAGCTCCATGCTTGTGAATTTAAATCTTCGATCTCAGCTATTACAGCTTCCGGTTTAGTTAGGACTGACATACAATAAGTTTTAAATATAACTCATTAATTTAGCAATTACAAGATTTTTAATAACTCGTAACTAACTCCTAACTAATTTAAAGCCAGTATTCTACTCAATGATAATTTCATAAGGTAATCTTGCCTGAATACCCTTTAATGAAACCATATTTTGCAAATGTTTTAGGTAAGAATAAGTAGGCCCCAAATTTCTTTTTATTATTCTTGCTTCGGTTTCGTTTTCGGTTTTTCCTAAAAAATCGGCGAATGGATTTTTTGGTATTGGCAATTCAACTAATTTATATTCGGTTAGGTTAACTTTTTTAGCGGCGTATTTTATGGCATCGTTTAAGCCGCCCAATTCATCCACTAATTTAATTCTTAGAGCATCAGTGCCTGCCCAAACCCTGCCCTGCCCAATACTATCAACATCGGCTTTACTCATTTGTCTTCCTTCGGCCACGCGCGAAATAAAAGTATCGTACACTTTTTCAACGCTTGCCTGAATGTATTCACGTTCCTTTTCACGAACCGGCATTAAGGCTGTGCCCACTGTACTGTATTTATTTGTACCAACTGTATCAATAGTAATGCCCAATTTATCTTCTAAACACTTTTTAATATTTGGTAAAAAACCAAAAACGCCAATGGAACCGGTAATTGTATTTGGTTGCGCAAAGATCCTGTCGGCCGCGCAGCTTATGTAATAACCACCGCTTGCCGCGTAGTTGCCCATGCTTACAATAAATGGTTTTGATTTTTTGGCCAGTGTAACCTCGCGCCAGATCACATCACTTGCTAAAGCGCTTCCGCCGGGCGAATTTACCCTGAACACAATTGCCTTCACTTTATCGTCTAATCTCGCGTCCTTAATTGTTTTGGCAATTCTTGTACTGCCAATATCTTCGTGTTCTCCTTCGCCACTAATAATATTTCCTTCGGCATAAATTACCGCTATCTTTTTATCATTTAATTTAGAATCGAATTTTGTTTTACTTTCGTATTTACCCAGTTTTACCAAATTTAATTTATCTTTTTCGCCAATGCCTACCTTCTTTTTTAATTCAAGCAGAACTTCGTCTTCGAATGCGGTAGCGTCAATCAGCTTACCCACTGCT
>JANYBY010000324.1 GCA_025360565.1 Bacteroidota bacterium | reverse complement strand
TTATACGAATAACAAAACTTTACTGCCACGCGCATTACATCGAGCCCTTTGGGGAATATATTTAATTTATTTTTGTAATCATCCATGTAATTCTGATCCAAAAAAACATCAATGCCTCCGCCGAATTTATGTGTATTTCTCACATTGCGGTGATAAGCTACCGACAATACACCACAATAAAATTCCGGACGTGAAACTTCAACCTGATTAAATCCGAAGGCACCTGAAATCAGGATCTCGTTCTTTGATTTTACTTTTGTAGCAGAATCAATTTTTTCGACAGGCACTTTTTTATCCGAAGGAATGGTGTAATGCAAGCCTGCATTTAAACTCACAACATTCAAACCTAAATTAGGCACTCTTGCCCTGCCGTTACTTACATGGCTAAAAGCAAAGCCGGGCTCAAAACGTAAATTTTTACTCAGCTTTACATGCCAAAACCATTTAAATTGTACAAAAGAATTAACATGGCTGCCAATAACAATATTTTTATGATTGGTGTTAATGTCAAAACTTTTATTCATATACGAAACGCCCCAGCACAAACGCATAATAAGGCGCGAGGCTTTTTCTTTTTTGTTTAGCGGAATTTCGGCAAAAGGCGCTAGTGCAAACGAGTAGCCCAACTGCTGAGGATTGGCGAAATCAATAATATTAAAAGTGATGCCAATATCCGGTTTATTATTTTCGAGGTGCCAGATCTTATTTCCAAGCGTGGGTTTGCCAACATTTATTTCGTACATATTGGGGTATCCTTTTACCAAAAAACCGATGTTGCTGTGCTGTTCTAATATAAATCCGCGGTTATATGCGGTTTTTATAAACCAGTCCGGATTTCCGGTAACGCCATTCTGCGCATAAGAAATTGCGGAAATTAGGAAGAAAATATTGGTAAAAAACCGTTTCATTTATACTGAATCGCTAAAATAATTAAAATAAGTTAACAATGGGCTTAATAAAATTATCATGGCTTTAATTTGTTAAATTTGTAAGGATATGGATGAACGCGCACAGTCTTTTTTACGCCTGCTCAAAATAATGGATGAGCTGCGCGAACAATGCCCCTGGGATAAAAAACAAACGATTGAAAGTATAAGGCATTTAACTATTGAAGAAACCTTTGAACTCAGCGATGCCATTTTAAAAAGCGACCTGAACGAGGTAAAAAAAGAACTGGGCGATATTTTATTGCATATTGTTTTTTATGCCCGCATTGCCAGCGAAACAAAAGCGTTTGATATTAAAGATGTAATGGATGCTTTGTGCGAAAAATTAATTTACCGGCATCCGCATATTTACGGAGACGTAAAAGCGGAGACAGAAGAGCAGGTAAAACAAAATTGGGAACAATTAAAGCAAAAAGAAAAGGGAGGAAATAAAACTGTTTTAAGCGGAGTACCAAACAGCATGCCAGCCTTGTTAAAAGCGTACCGCATTCAGGAAAAAGCCCGGGCCGTGGGTTTTGACTGGGACAAACCCGAACAGGTTTACGATAAGGTGAAAGAAGAATTGCGCGAATTTGAAGAAGAAGTAAAAAATAATGATCTTAAAAAAGCGGAAAAAGAATTTGGCGATGTTTTATTTTCGCTCATTAATTACGCAAGGTTTTTAAATATTAACCCGGAGGACGCTTTAGAACATACCAATCAAAAATTTATTAAGCGTTTTAATTATATGGAAGAAAAAGTAAAAGCGCAGGGCAAACAGATAGCGGATTGTAAGTTTGAAGAATTGGATGAATTGTGGAACCAGGCCAAAACAATTTAAAGCGTAAATGAAAGTTCTTGTAAAAAACAATTTTTTAATGCTGGCGCTGTATTTGCTGGTGGTGTTAACCTTTGTTTATTTTCTTTTAAATTATGGTAAGGTCGAAATTCATATTTACCTGAATCAGCTGGTAGGCAATAAATTATTCGACAATTTTTTTTACTATATCACTTACCTTGGCGATGGGGGTGTAGCACCGATTCTGCTCTTATGCATTTTATTTTACAATGTGCGTTTGGGTATTTGTTGCACCATTTCCTTTTTAATAGCCACACTTATTTCGAGTACTTTAAAATATTGTTTTTTTGATGAAGTAAATCGCCCCTGGCATGTTTTTCAATGGTTTGTGCATACGCCCATAAAGTATGTTGATACGGACACTTTACATATTCATAACAGTTTTCCGAGCGGGCACGCCACGCAGGTATTTGCCATTTGCATCTGTCTCGGGTTTTTTGCGCGTAAAAATATCAATAAGTTATTATTCCTGAGTATAGCGCTGCTAACGGCTTTTAGCAGGGTTTACCTTTCGCAGCATTGGCTGGTAGATATTACTGTGGGTAGTTTAATTGGAACGGCAACGGCATTTGTTCTGTTTTATTTGGTTGTTTCTAAAAACAGATTTCAAAATTTAAATAAGCCGCTTTTAAAATTAAAAAGATCCTGAACGGAATTTTAAAAAATAATTATTTTTTAGTCGCTTTGATCACTTTGATTGGCGGATTAATTTTTATTCCGTTCATTGGCAATTGCCCTTTGTTTGATTGGGACGAAGTTAATTTTGCCGAGTGTGCTCGCGAAATGGTGGTGTCGGGCAATTATTCGCAGGTGCAATTAAATTATCAGCCTTTTTGGGAAAAGCCCCCGGTTTTTATCTGGCTGCAAGCCGCATCTATGAACATTTTCGGTGTAAACGAGTTTGCAGCGCGTTTCCCTAATGCAGTGTGCAGTATTATTTCTTTTATCACGCTTTTTTTGATCGGTAAAAAATTTCATTCCCAAAAATTCGGTTTGCTCTGGTGTTTAATTTATGTCTCATTAATTTTACCGCATTTGTATTTTAAGTCGGGCATTATGGATCCTTGGTTCAATTTATTTATTTTTTTATCGGTTTACAACATTGTTATTTTTACCAATAATCCCGAAGGAAAAAGTGAAATAATCAACGCGCTTTGGGCTGGTGTATGTTTGGGATTGGCTGTTCTTACCAAAGGTCCGGCCGCTTTACTCATTGTGGGTTTAACTGTTTTGGCGGTTTATTTATT
>JANYBY010000312.1 GCA_025360565.1 Bacteroidota bacterium | reverse complement strand
ATCGGTAAAAGGCATGCCGAAATGGTTCGCCGTAACCCGGGCTGTGAGCTGGTTGCTGTTTGCGATGTAATGCCAAAAGAAAAACTGGCGCTCGAAAATTTAAAAGAAAAATTTTATCCTTCTATTGATGAATTGTTAACTGCCCATCCCGAAATTGAGGTTGTAAATATTTGTACACCTAACGGTTTGCACTGTGACCACTCTTTAAAAGTATTGGAGCACAACAAACACGTGGTAGTAGAAAAACCAATGGCGCTAAGCAAAAGCGATTGCGAAAAAATTATATACAGCGCGTTGCACCATCATAAAACGGTTTTTTGTGTAATGCAAAATCGTTATTCGCCCCCAAGCGTTTGGTTAAAAGAAATAGTGGAGAAAAAGATCATCGGCGATATTTACATGGTGCAATTAAATTGTTATTGGAACCGTGATGAGCGCTATTACCTGCCTACCGAGCAGGCAGGCAAAAAAGGCGGCTGGAAAGGAGATCAGGCTTTGGACGGAGGAACTTTGTTTACCCAATTTAGCCATTGGATAGATATTATGTATTGGGTATTTGGCGACATAAATAATATTCAGGCCAAATTTGCCGATTTTAATCACAAACAATCTACCGATTTTGAAGACAGCGGTTTTGTAAGTTTTGATTTTGTGAATGGAGGAATGGGAAGCATAAATTATTCAACTTCGGTTTGGGATAAAAATTTAGAATCGTCGCTTACCATTATTGGCAGCAAAGGCAGCGTAAAAGTTGGCGGGCAGTATATGGATCAGATAGAAGTTTGCAATATTAAAGATTATACACTTCCAAAACTGGACGAAACAAATCCCGCGAACGATTACGGCTCTTACAAAGGCTCGGCAAATAATCACCCAAGCGTGATAGAAAACGTAGTGGATACGTTGACCGGAAAAAATAAAATTACCACCAACGCCCTCGAAGGATTAAAAGTGGTAGATATTATTGAACGTATTTACGCTTTGCGCCCTGATAACGTAATGAAAAATCAAAAATCTTAAATCTTATTTCAAAAATTGCTATGAGTATCTATAATAGAATAATAAAAAAAGAAGCCACGGTCGCGGTTATTGGCTTAGGCTATGTTGGTTTACCAATTGCACTTGCTTTTGCAAAAAAAATAAAAGTAATTGGTTTCGATATTAACGAAAAACGCGTTAATATGATGAAAAAGGGAATTGACCCCAGCCAGGAATTAACCAAAAAAGATTTCGAAAAAAGCGATATTACTTTTACGCATAAATTAGAAGACCTTAAAAAAGCGCAGTTCTTTATCATTGCCGTTCCAACGCCAATTGATGAACATAATTTGCCCGACCTGAAACCTTTGATCGGCGCGTCTACCACCGTTGGTAAGGTTCTTAAAAAAGGTGATTATGTTGTTTACGAATCAACCGTTTATCCGGGTTGTACCGAAGAAGATTGCGTTCCGGTTTTAGAGCAGCACAGCAAATTAAAATATTTAAAAGATTTTAAAGTGGGTTATTCACCCGAGCGGATCAACCCGGGAGATAAAGAACACACCATTACAAAAATTTTAAAAATTGTGAGTGGCTGTGATAAAGATAGTTTAGAGAACATTGCAAAAGTTTACGAAATTATTGTTGAGCCCGGCACACACCGCGCATCGAGTATTGCAGTTGCTGAAGCTGCCAAGATCATTGAGAATACCCAGCGCGATGTAAACATTGCCCTGATGAACGAGCTCTCCATCATTTTTAATAAAATGAATATTAATACATACGATGTATTAGCCGCAGCCGGAACAAAATGGAATTTTTTAAAATTCTCTCCCGGCCTTGTTGGCGGGCATTGCATTGGTGTGGATCCTTATTACTTAACTCACAAAGCACAATCATTAGGTTACCACGCGCGGGTAATTAACAGCGGACGTTATGTGAACGACAGCATGGGATTTTACGTTGCCAAAACCTGCGTTAAAAAAATTATCGCTGCCGGAAAAAATATTTCAAAATCAAAAGTACTGGTAATGGGCGCTACGTTTAAAGAAGATGTAAGCGATATCCGTAACAGTAAAGTGGCCGATATTGTAAAAGAACTAAAATCATTTGGCGTAAAAGTGGAGATCATAGATCCGCATGCCGACAGCGACGAATTAAAACACGAATACGGTTTTGGTTTAAATAAACTTGCAAAAGGTTACGATGGCGTAATTGTAGCCGTAAACCATAAAGAATACAAAGTGTTGAAAGAAGAATTTTTTGAAGGCATCCTTTCTAAAAAAGGAATTTTGGTGGACGTGAAAGGATTGTATAAGGACCAGATAAAATATTTGACTTACTGGAGTTTGTAAATTTGGGCGTGCCCCCCTGCATTGAAATGCCCTGTAACACCTGTAAGCATTTCAATTCAGGGGGTCGGGCTTTACGTTTCAAGTCCTCATTCCGCTACGCTTCATTGCGGGCTTTCCACTTCAATCCCTCACGCAGCATTTCCTTTAGTCCGAATTCATAAAAAGTTTTGTGTTACATCAAGGATAACTCCCTTAGCAAAAGAAATTTAATTTTTAATTACCTTCTTCACTATACTCCCCTTTTCCGTTTCTATTTTTAAAATATAAATTCCGGGTGATAATTCTGCGTGATCAAGTTTAATTTTTTTGGAATTTACTATTGTTTTCTCCACAAGCATTCCAAGGGGATTATATAATTCAACTTTTTTAATCTCGAGATCACTCTCAATGTTTAAAGTATTTTCAAAGGGATTGGGAGAAATTTTTATTTCGATATCCGACAAATTGTTTTCCTTAATACCAACTGGTTTAGTTACCATAATCGAATCGCACCAATCGTCATTATTAATTTCAACATCATTTTCAAAATTCGGGACTGAAGTGGACAAACAAACCTGTTTATTTACGGGAACTCCCGGTGGAAAAGGCACCTGTAAGATCTTAGCATAAAAAGTTCCGGTGAGGACTGAAATAGTATTTCCCGGGGCTATGGTATTGTAATATAATTTATGAAGCAATCCCGGGCACCAAATGAGAAGATTGGGTCCGTAATTATTCACATAAAAACTTTTGATTGTATCCGTCCCGAAATTTTTAATTGTTACGTTCATGTTGGTAAAAATGCTGTATTCTCCGCTATTAATAAAAACAAGACTTGAGCTTAACACCGAATAATTTAAAATTCCCACATCATATTTTGAACTCAAACTTCCTGTAATTGGCAATTGATAAACTCCCTTAAATGTCATTTGAGTATTTATATTGCTGGTTCCGTAACTAACAATGTTTACTTTATTTTTATTATTCAAAGCAATTCCAGTGGGATAAATATTTTTGTATGTTGATTGATTTCCGTAAACAATATTTAAAGCCGGATTGAACACAACATAAAAGGCCTTATTGAGAGGGCTCAAATACCCGGTACAAAAAATTGAATCATTCCTAAGGTCAAAATCTTTGATCTTATTTCCTGAACCGAAAGAAATTGTTGAGCAGTTAATGGCCTGAAGGTTTGTGCTGAAAGTTTGTATTATGCCGCTATTGGTGAGGGCGTAAATTATTCCCGAAGAAGATTGAATAAATTTTCGAATACTATCAGGACAGTTTTGTTGATTTACAATGGTATTGGAAGTTGTAAGTTCAATATTTTTTAAAACACCTCCAATTTTTCCATTAATTATCAAATTCCCGTTAGTTAAAGTACTTATCGAGTTCATTCCTGTTATTGAGGTTGAGAAAACTGAACCAAACTGCCCCGTTTTTGAATAATGATATAAAACATCTGACAGCGAAATAAAATAGTAAGAACTGTCGGTGTGCTGTGTAACATCTCCTGACAAAATATTAAAGGCCGTTTGATTAAGATTTATGTAATTCTGGAATATAATATTCCCGTTTGTATCCGCCTTTATTATAAAATTAGTGGTCGCAACAAGATCACACGCCTGGGTTGAGCGCCCGAATAACAAAAGACAATTATCCTTTGTTTTAATGACCTTTACCGGCACATTCCATGTATAACCGGGAAAATAAAATTTCTTTTTAAATAACGTTTGCCCCGTATTACTGAGAGCAACTAGGTTAACCGAATCATCGCAGCAATAACTTCCAATTCTTTCGGGATAATAACATTTAGAATTAATTGAAACTAAATTCTTTGTTACATCAACTTGAGAATGCTGTGCCACGTTCAGGTTCTGAGCACCTAACTTAAATCCAACCAAAAAAAGGATAGCTAAAAATCTTTTCATTATTGTTTTATTATTTTTTTAATTCCAATTCCCTCTTCCATTTCGATTTTTAAAAAATAAATTCCGGGTGATAATTCTGCGTAATCAAGTTTAATTTTTTTGGAATTTACTATTGTTTTCTCCACAAGCATTCCAATTGCGTTATATAATTCCACTTTTTTAATTTCAAGGTCCGATTCAATACTCAGAGTAATTTCGAAGGGGTTTGGTGAGATTTTTATACTACTTTCTGTCAAAGAATTTTCTCTTATACCAACCGGCTTATAAAATCCGACCGAATCGCAAAAACTGTCATTGTCAATTGCAATATCATTTTCAAAATTCGGAACAGTTGTAGTAAGACAATATTCCTTCTTCTTAATAGTCCCCTGCGGCCAATTCGCCATTTCAGGTGGGAACATTTCTCTTCCCAAAAATGTTCCTGTAATTACAGAAATTGTTCCTCCCGGAGCTATAGTAATATTGAATAGATTATGATAAATGTTTGGGCAAACAACGCCCGGATTGGTGTAGGCATAGTAATTCAAATAAAAACTCTTCACTGTATCTATTCCGTAGTTTTTAACTATCACATTTAAATTTAATGTAGGTGTCCATGTACCCTGCCAACCAACAGCCACGCTTGCAGTGATTACAGAGAAGCTCATTACTCCAACATCGTACTTTGAATTGAAAATTCCATTTACAGGAAGCTGATAAAGACTCCTGAATGACAATTTTGTATGTATGTTACTGCTCCCTTTGGTAATTATATTTACTTTTCCTCCATTATTAATATCAATTCCCGCAGGCTCAACATTTTTAAATGAGGTTTGAGACTGATATATAACATTGAAGTTTAGATCTGTCACAAGATAACACACTGTGTTTGCAATAGTATTTGTACCCACTGCATAAACGGTATCTGACCTTAATTTGAGTTCATTAATTTTTATTGAAGCAGGGATCGTGGTTGTTGAGCATAATATTGCATCGAGGTTATTGCTGAATGTTTGCATTGTTCCTATATCATTAAGAGCCAAAATTCTTCCATTAGAAGTTTGCACAAAACTTTTTACATCATTCGGATAATTCTTTATCATAACAACACTTCCTCCTGTAGTAATTTCCGCAACAGAAGATACACTGTTTGAGCTACCGCTTATAATGAGATTTCCATTGGAGAGAGAACCAATTGATTTTAATTGGGTGAAAGCTATTGACACGCTACTTGTAAATACGCCAAGTTTAGTGTAACGGTAGAGCGCATTGCTGTATGTTTGTACAGCATAAAATGCGCTGTCAGTACCTTCCGAAATATCTTCAATAATTATACAATTCATATTGTTTTGACCGCAAATTGTATATTGAAAAACGATATTTCCAACAGTATCAAATTTTGTTATGTAATCATACGTTGGAGAAACATCACAGCCTCCTTCAACCCTACCCCATAACAGGAATCCTTTATCTTTTGTTTTAAGAAGTTTTTTGGGCATATTATTTGGACCATGAAAGGAAATAATATTGGTTTTAAAAAGCGTTTGTCCGTTTGAGGCAAGACCAACAAAATTAACTGAGTCATTACAGCAATCGCCAAAGTATTCAGCAAAATATGATTTTGAATTTATACAAATGAGATTAGTAACTCTATCCATACGGTTATGTCTGGCAATATTTAAATTCTGCCCAAACACGTTAATAAACCCTAAGAAAACAATGACCAAGAATAAAAATTTTTTCATTCACACCATTTTATTATAAATTTACAAAAAAATTTAACATAAACAAATTAAAACATAAATGAAAATTCTAATTACAGGCGGCGCGGGTTTTATTGGCTCACATGTTGTGAGGCTCTTTGTAAATAAGTATCCAAATTACACCATTCATAATTTAGATAAACTTACTTACGCCGGTAACCTTGCCAACCTCACCGACATTGAAAAAAAACCAAATTACAAATTTGTAAAAGGCGATATTGTTGATGCTTCTTTCATCAACTCCCTTTTCGAAAAAGAAAAATATAACGCTGTTATTCATTTAGCCGCCGAAAGTCATGTTGACAGAAGTATTACCAATCCTTTAGAGTTTGTTATGACGAACGTGATCGGTACCGTTAATTTATTGAACGCTTATAAAAAATCGGGGGTTTATTCCCAAACAGCTCCCCTCTCCCTCGGAGAGGGGCGGGGGGGTGAGGCTGCACTCTTTTACCATGTAAGCACCGACGAAGTGTACGGCGCCCTTGGAGAAACCGGCATGTTTACCGAAGAAACCTCGTACGACCCGCACAGCCCCTACTCTGCCTCAAAAGCAAGCAGCGATCATTTTGTACGCGCTTATTACGATACGTATAAATTACCGGTTGTTATTTCAAACTGCAGCAATAATTACGGGCCCAATCATTTTCCCGAAAAATTAATTCCGCTTTGCATTCACAATATTAAAAACAACAAGCCTCTTCCTATCTACGGCAAAGGAGAAAACGTTCGCGATTGGTTATTTGTAAAAGACCATGCTGTTGCTATTGACACTATTTTTCACCAAGCAAAATTGGGCAGCACTTACAATATTGGCGGCCATAACGAGTGGACAAATATTGACGTGATCCGTTTACTTTGTAAGGTGATGGATAAAAAATTAAACCGTCCGGATGGCACCAACGAAAAACTAATTACGTTCGTAAAAGATCGCGCGGGGCATGATCTGCGTTACGCGATAGATGCCACTAAATTAAAAAACGATCTTGGCTGGGTACCATCTGTAACCTTTGAGCAGGGCCTTGACCAAACGGTTGACTGGTATTTGCAAAACAGCGAATGGTTGGATAATGTTACATCTGGTAACTACGCTAAATATTATGAAGAGCAATATGTAAAGAGGTAAATTTAAGCCACGAATTACACTAATCAATCTGTGAAA
>JANYBY010000305.1 GCA_025360565.1 Bacteroidota bacterium | reverse complement strand
CTTGGTTATTTACCTGCTTTATTAGGTGGCGTTATATTAATTTTTAGAGGTAAACAATGGCTGGGATTGGCGGTAACCGCACTTTTTACGGCAATGGAATTAAACGCTAATCACGTTCAGATCTCTTATTACGGTTATATTTTAATTGGCTTTGTAGTGGCCGGATATTTTTTTACGTACTTGAAAGAAAAACAACTTAAAAGTTATTTTAAAGCGGTGGCCTTATTTATTATCGCATCGCTTATTGGTGTGCTGCCAAATTACGGAAGCCTTTCAACTACCAATGAATACGGTAAGTACAGCACCCGCGGCAAGTCTGAATTAACTATTAATTACGCAGCCATCAGAAACGCGCGAACATCGGGCGCGAGCCTTGATGGTAAAGTTAAAGCCTTGGGAAATGAAGGTTTAATTAAATCGGGATTAGTTGACGCCGCCGCTAAAGAACGATATGATAATAATAAAACCAGCGGATTAGATAAAGATTACGCAACCAATTGGAGTTACGGCATTGGTGAAACATTTACATTTTTAATTCCCGATTTTAAGGGCGGGGCAAGTGGCGTAATTGGCAACAGCGATCAAAGCGCTCTAAAAAAAGTAAATCCCGAATACCGCGAACAAGTTGCAAATAGTAATTCTTATTACGGCGATCAGCCATTTACAAGCGGCCCCGTTTATATTGGTGCCATATTAATTTTTTTAGCGGTGTTGGGTATGTTCGTTATTAAAAATCCTATTAAGTGGCCTATATGTTTTGCTACAGTATTAACCATGGCATTGGGCTGGGGAAATAATTTTATGGGACTTACCAATTTTTTTATGGATCATGTTCCGGGTTACAATAAATTCAGAGCCGTATCTATGATCATGGTCATTGCCGAATTGACCATTCCTCTCCTTGCAATTTTAGGTATAAACGAAATGCTGAAGCAAAAGAACTGGGCCGAAAAAATAAAACTCAGAATAATTAATAAGGAAATTATTTTAAAACGTGTCATCATTATCGGAGTTACAATTGTTGGCGGATTTTGTTTATTGAGTTATTTAATGCCCGATATGTTTAACACCTTTCATGCGCGCGGCGAAGAAGAAATGTTTGTGCAGGAAGCAGTAAGATCCGGAAACCCTGAGGACAAAATGCGCGAATACATTGTTGAATTAATGCCGCAAATAGAATTGGCTCGTAAGGCCATTTTTAAAGCGGATGCCATGCGCTCGTTAATATTTATTTTGCTCGCGTTTGGCGCACTGTTTTTATATTTCACAGGAAAATTAAAAAAAGAATTATTTTTTACAGCACTTGGTTTATTTATTGTGATAGATCTGTGGACGGTAGATACCCGTTACCTGAACGATAAATCGTTTATTACAAAAGAGCAAAATAAAATTAGCATTGTCTCTAAAAGCGCAGCCGACGAGGAGATCTTAAAAGACCCTGGATTAGATTATCGTGTATTAAATATGGCTACCAATACATTTAACGATGCTTCTACATCGTATTACCACAAATCAATTGGCGGGTACCATGCCGCAAAACTTAAAAAATATCAGGAGTTAATTGATTTTCATTTGGATGAGGAAATTAATTTATTCAGAAAGAACGCGGGGAAAGCTTTTGCCAATGATAGTTTGTTAAACAGGTTGATGGGCACCTTAAATGTTATCAATATGCTTAATACAAAATATTTTATACTTCCCGGCGGAGAAGGTAGGGGCGAAATGCCCTTGTTAAACCCGCAAGCAAACGGCAATGCATGGTTTATAAAATCGTTCACTTACGCGGCTGATGCAGATAGTGAAATTGTAGGTTTATATTTTACCGATACAAAAATACAGGCTGTTTTAAATAAAAAATACAAGGCCGAATTAGGTTTAAAAGATGCGTATAAAGGCGAAGGGCAAATTAAATTACTTTCTTACGAACCCAATGATCTGGTTTATGAAAGCAATACAACGGAAGAAGAATTTGCCGTTTTTTCAGAGATCTATTATCCAAAAGGATGGAATGCTTATATTGACGGGCAGTTAAAACCTTATGCCAATGTGGACTATGTTTTAAGGGGAATGAACGTTCCGGCGGGCAAGCATAAAATTGAATTTAAGTTTGAACCTCAAACCTATAAAACCGGTAATTCTATAGCGCTGTTAGGCTCTGTACTCTTATTAATTACGCTTGGTGCAGGCTTTTATTTGCACAGAAGAACAATGTTATTGTTAGTTAAATGAAATTAAAAGTTAAAAATTAAACATAAAAAATTCACAGAAACTCTGTAACTTTGATAAAATAGTTTTAACTTAGATAAAATTTAGTTTATGGCATTAGAATTAACAGATACAAATTTCGAAGAAATAGTTTTAAAAAGCGACAAACCCGTTTTAGTTGACTTTTGGGCAGAGTGGTGCGGTCCTTGCCGTATGGTAGGTCCTGTGGTTGAAGAATTGGCAGCCGAATACGAGGGTAAAGCTGTTATTGGCAAAGTAAACGTTGATCTGAACTCAAGCATTAGCATGAATTACGGAATACGCAATATACCAACCTTATTATTTTTTAAGAACGGTCAGGTTGTAGATAAACAAGTAGGCGTGGCTCAAAAGTCGGTATTGGCAGCTAAGCTGGACGCGCAGATGTAAACCTCAAATTAAAAATTATTAATTAATAATTAGCCCCGGCAGAAATGTCGGGGATTTTTTTTGGTCAATAAAGCCCTGAACCTACCCACCAGAATTGGTCATCCCGAGGAACGAGGGATCTGTTCTTGAAAATTGTCATAAGGAATTATACCAATTCTTGGTTTAAAACAGTCCAGAGTTAAATTAGTAAAAACTGTTTTAAACCTTAGAATGGTTAATGCCGATCGATAATTTATTTTTTTTGAATTGGACCAAAATAAATTGAGCATCGGTATTAGCTCAAATTCCTCCTATGTTGGAATGACGATATTCTTTTTTTGGGAATACTAATATTCCCCTTAAAATTTTCTATTTTCAGTACCAAATTTCACTCTAAAATGTTACATTTAACCATTAAATCATATCACTATGGAATTCAGAATTGAGAAAGACACAATGGGCGAGGTACAAGTACCGGCGCATGTATATTGGGGTGCGCAAACAGAACGCAGTCGTAATAATTTTAAAATAGGCCCTGAGGCAAGTATGCCAAAAGAAATTATTTATGCCTTTGGATATTTAAAAAAAGCGGCGGCTTTGGCCAATTGCGAACTTGGTGTTTTATCGAAAGAAAAATGCGATCTCATAGGAAAAGTATGTGATGAGATCTTAGCGCATAAATTAGATGATCAGTTTCCATTGGTGATTTGGCAAACAGGTTCGGGCACTCAAAGTAATATGAATGCCAATGAGGTAATTGCTTACCGTGCGCATGTTTTAAGCGGAGGCAAACTAACCGATGAACCAAAAATTCTGCATCCGAATGATGATGTAAATAAATCGCAAAGCAGTAACGATACATATCCAACCGCTATGCATATTGCGGCATACAAACAAGTTGTTGAAATTACCATTCCCGGAATGGAAAAAATGCGCGATAGTTTGAATAAAAAAGCCGAAGCATTTAAATCCATTATTAAAACAGGCCGTACACATTTTATGGATGCTACGCCTTTGTCGTTAGGGCAAGAATTCAGCGGATATGTTCAGCAAATTTCGAATAGCATTCGCGCTTTAAAAAATGCGTTGGAAGCTGTGAAAGAACTGGCATTGGGCGGTACCGCGGTTGGTACAGGGTTAAATACACCGAAAGGTTACGATGTGTTGGTGGCGAAAAAAATCGCCGAATTGACTAAGTTGCCTTTTGTAACAGCACCAAATAAATTTGAAGCTCTTGCTGCGCATGATGCGATGGTGGAGTTGAGCGGTGCCCTAAAACGCAGCGCGGTTTCGTTAATGAAAATTGCAAACGATATTAGAATGCTTTCTTCGGGCCCACGCTGTGGTATTGGCGAAATTGTTATTCCCGATAACGAACCCGGAAGCTCTATTATGCCGGGTAAAGTTAATCCAACACAACCCGAAGCGTTAACCATGGTTTGCGCCCAGGTAATTGGAAACGACGTGGCGGTGACGGTTGGAGGCTCAATGGGACATTTTGAGTTAAATGTTTTTAAACCTTTAATTGCTGCAAATGTTTTACAATCGGCCCGTTTAATTGGCGATGCTTGTGTTTCATTTACCGAAAAGTGTTCAAACGGAATAGAACCAAATTTACCAATGCTGAAACAACATTTAGAAAATTCGTTAATGCTGGTTACCGCTTTAAATACGCATATTGGTTACGAAAAATCGGCAAAAATTGCGAAAACGGCGCATAAAGGAAATAAAACTTTACGTGAGGCCGCGATAGAATTAGGCTATGTTACCAACGAGCAGTTTGACCAATGGGTAAGGCCTGAGGACATGATTGGGAGCCTGAAGTAGGTTTTTCAGGATTTATTTGTTTTATACGTATAAAAATTATAACTTTGTCGTATAAATAATAAATAACCGTCATGGATGCAAAAATAACGCTCAGTTTTAACGATGATATTATTCAAAAAGCAAAAAAATTTGCCGAAAATAATAATATCAGCCTTTCGCGCTTAACCGAATTTTTGCTTAGTAAGGCTATTTCAAAGCAGTACATTAACTTAGATGAACTCCCTGTCTCCGATTGGATAAACACTTTACAGGAGGGTAAAATTGAGTATAAAACCCGTCAAAAGTCAAACAAAGAATTAAAATCTGAGTTTTATGTAAAGGGCAAAAAATAATGAGACTATTTTTAGATGCCAACATTTTAATTTCTGTTCTTAATAACGAATACCCTCTTTTTACGTTTTCCTCGAGAGTTTTAAGTTTGGCCGACAATAAAAAATTTAAAGTATTTACTAGCCCTGTTTGTTTGGCGATAGCTTTTTATTTTTCTGAAAAAAAGAGCGGGACAGAGCAGGCAATGAAAAAAATAAGTTTATTGTCACAAAAGCTGAACATTTCCGGAATGGGCGAAAACGAGGTAATGGAGGCTGTAAAAAACGAAAAAATAAAAGATTTTGAGGATGGAATTCAATATTATTCGGCCTTGGGCAGTAAATGTGAAGTAATAATAACGGAAGATAAAACAGGCTTTTATTATTCAAAAATAAAGGTGATGGGAGCTCGGGAGTTCTTGATAAATGAGACTTTTTAGAGGATGAAAAGGGGTATTATAGATATAAACAATACCTTCTTAAGAAGTTTAAACCCCCTCCTTCTTGAAATGCTCAAAAAATTTGCTAATTTTATTGTAAATTTAGGTGTCATAAACCGTTCTGTTTATTTCATATTAAGCGGCAGGTTACGGCAATTTAATTTATAAACTAAAATTAAATACAATGATAAAAGAAAATGGTACTGTTTTAATTCCAATCGATTTTTCAAAGCAATCGTTGAACGCTATTAAGCATGCCTATAGTTTAGCGCACAAATCAAAATCTAAGATCCTTTTGATGCAGGTTTATCAAAAAGAATCTGACTTGAATAAAACCGAATTAGAAAATTTGGCAAAAAAATCTTCTGAAGAAAGTGGAGGATTAGTTTTTGAAACAACAACTGTAAAAGGAGATATATATGAAGCCACCGAAAAAATGGCTGAAAAAATGGCAGCTAATTTGATCGTTGTAGGCTTAGAGCCAAATGTAAAGTTCAGGAGTTTTATGAGTAAAAGTAACGCGAGCAAACTCATTAAAAACGCTCAGTGTCCTGTTTTAACTATTCGCGGTTCTGTTTTCTATCCTGAAATGAAAAATATTTTGATGCCGTTTGACCTTAACCCGGAAGCCCGCGAAAAAGTACCTATGGTAATTCAGTTAGCACATTATTTTAAAAGTGAGATCAGGATCGTTTCTGTTTTTGATCCAAACGACGCTAAATACGAGAACAAACTTTTACCTTACATGAGTCAGGTAAAAAAGTTTATCAAAGAAAAAAATGTTGCCTGTACAAATAAATCTATTCCCTCAAAAGATGTGGTTGAAAGTATTGTAGATTACGCGCATAAAAATCATTGCGAAATAATTGTGCAAATGAACCCTAAGGACATTACGTATTCTGAAATGTTTAACGGTACCTTAAGTCAGAAAATGGTGGATATCAGCGATATTCCTGTTCTTACACTTAATCCAATGAAACGTGAATCCGGCGGATTATTTGGTGGCGGATTGAACGGGTAATTAGAATTTATTTTGCATCTCGACTCCGATCTACGCGACAGTACTGTTGTTTGAGGCCGCTGAGCTTGTCGAATCATCGAAACACTTCACAGTAATTTCCTTTTCAACTCCTTAAAATACTTTGGTAATTTCAGTAATCTGCTACCGTACCAACTGAACATCTCTCCGTCAACAATTACAATTTTCGAATCTGGCAAAATTGCTTGCATTTCTTTAGCATGTTTTTCTTTGAATGGAAACGGCTCACTTGATAAAAAGCACAATTCAGGCTTCAATTTTTTTAAGTCGATTTCATTTAATTCAGGATACCGGTCAAGCTTTTCTGCCGCATTTATAAAGCCGGCATAATTTAAAACATAATCAATAAAGGTATTTTTTCCGGCAAGCATATAAGGTTTGTTCCAAATAAAATAAATAACCCTTTGTTTTTTAAACAGGCCTTTTATAGAAGGTAATGTTTTTTTAATTCCGGAAATTATTTTTTCGCCAGCCGTTTGCCTGCCCGTTATTTTGCCTATTGACTTCATCATTGCAAGGGCATCTTTAAACGTATAAATATCACTCATCCACACATTAAATTCTTTTTGTAAAAGTTCTATCTGCGTTTTATCATTTTCTTCCTTATTGCCAACGATCAGATCCGGTTTTAACGCGCGTATTTTTTCGATGTTCAAATTTTTTGTGCCGCCAATTCTCTCAACACTTCTAAACATCTTATCAGGGTGAATGCAAAATTTGGTAATGCCCACCAGTTCTTTTTTTAAGCCAATATCCCATAAAAACTCCGATTGGGATGGCACAATGGAGATGATGCGCGTGGGAGTTTTATCCAATCTGAACGCATTTCCGGTTTGGTCTATAAAAGTTGGCATACCCCACAAAAATAAGCATATTTGCATTGCTTTGACAGCCGCTCTGAGAGGACATATTGCGTTATTTGCCGCACAAATTATTTATGCTTTAAATTATTCGTTTGCTAAAGGCCTTATGCCAAATTTTATTGGACCACTGGCTTTGGTTTTTTTACGAGTAATTGGCGCGGCCATTTTATTTTGGATCCTTTCTATTTTCGTAAAAACACAAAAAGTTGAAAAAGCCGACTTAAAAAAAATGATGTGGTTGGCCGTGTTTGGAGTTGTAGTTAATCAGGTTTTTTTTATTTACGGCTTAAGCCTTACGCACCCTATTAATTCGGCGATCATTATGATTTCGAATCCGATCGTTGTATTTGTTTTTACGTTAATTATTTTAAAAGAACGAATTACATTTTTAAAAGTGAGTGGCCTCAGCATAGCGGTGGGAGGGGCTTTAATGCTGTTACTCTTTAAAGGTAATTTTGAAACCGGAAGCGAAACCATTGCCGGCGATCTTATGACACTAGTTAATTCTGTTTCGTGGGCCATTTTTGTGGTGATGGTAAAACCCATTATGATGAAATATGAAACCGTAACCGTAATGCGCTGGCTGTTTTTATTCGGAAGTATTTACATGCTGCCCATTGGGCTGTACGACACGATTGGGACACACTGGATAAACTTTACACCGCACGCTGTGTTTGCCACTTTATTTGTAATTATTGCCACTACTTTTTTTGCTTATTTGCTCAATATTTACGGCTTAAGAAGTTTAAGCCCATCAGTTGTTAGCGCGTATATATACCTTCAGCCTTTTTTAGCATCCATATTTGCTATAATGATGGGCGAAGATAAATTAACTCCCATTAAAATAGTATCCGGAATTTTAATAATTTTAGGATTGTACCTTGTAAGCTTTAAACCCAAAAAAATTCAAATATGATCAAATCAATGACAGGTTTCGGCAAAGCCACTCTGGAACTCGAAACAAAAAATATTAATGTGGAGGTGCGCTCTCTCAATAGCAAGGGCGCGGATGTTAGCCTGCGCTTGTCATCTTCGTTCAGAAATTTTGAATTGGAATTAAGGAACGAAATTTCGAAACAATTAGAGCGTGGAAAAATTGATGTGAGTATTTATTCAGAATCAAAACTGGCCGAAACACCGGTTGAAATAAATGTTGCATTGGCAAAATCGTATCATGAGCAGTTAAAAAAACTTGCGAAGGAATTAAACGAGCCCTTAACCGACAGCATACACCAGATCTTAAAAATGCCCGATGTTTTAAAGAACGAACGTAAGGATGCGGATGTTAACGAATGGAAACAGATTAAAACCGCGGTGGCCAAAGCCATAACCGAGCTTAACGAGTTCAGGTTAAAAGAAGGAGAATCGATAAGAATCGATTTTGAAGAACGACTGGGAAAAATAGCTTCTTACCTGGAGCAGATAAAAAAATTAGATCAAAACAGGATTCCGACCATAAAAGAAAAGATCAAAAATAATTTAAACGAGATCTTGGGAAAAGACAAATACGATGAAAACCGTTTGGAGCAGGAACTGATCTTTTATATTGAAAAATTAGACTTGAACGAAGAAAAAGTACGTTTAAAAACACATTTAGATTATTTTATTTCTACCATGGTGGAACCTTCGGCCGGAAGAAAGCTGAATTTTATAGGGCAGGAGATAGGCCGCGAAATAAATACCATTGGTTCAAAGGCTAACGATGCTGAGATTCAGAAATTGGTGGTGTTGATGAAGGATGAGCTTGAAAAAATAAAGGAGCAGACGAATAATGTACTTTGATGGAACGCTGTCCGCCGCGGCGGAACGCAGATAGTTATGATTAGGTATGATTTTTAATTCTTCATTTCTTTTCCCAGGCCATCACAAAATCATTCATCACAAAATTATTACCAATATCAAAGTCGGCAACGCTTTCAATTTTAAAACCGAGTTTAAAATAAAAATTAACTGATCTGTAGTTTTGTCGGTTAACAGTTAAGATTATTTTATTTGGATTCAAAAGTTGTTTTAGCTGTTCAAATGCTACTGTGCCAATACCTTTGGTGGCTTTTGCTTGATCAATGTAAAATTTATGTAAAAACCATTCTTCTTTTTTTTCTTCGTGTACAGATAAAAAACCCAAATTTACTTCGCCTGCATTGATCAAATAAAAAATATGTCCTTTTTTTTCGAATTGTTCGGCAAGGCTTTGCGCACTATACATCATGCTGAGCATATAATCTATTTGTCCGCGGCTTATAATGCTAGGGTAATGTTGGTTCCATATGATCGTGGCCAGTTCCGAGATCCTGGCGATATCGTTTGGGCCGGCCGGTATTAATTTTACATCCTGCATTATTAATGGTAACTTTACCATGTGCCTAAGTTAAGCAATACCATTAATATAGAAAACCGCCGGGCTAAATTTGATTATCAATTTTTAGACGTGCTCACCGCCGGTATGGTTTTAAGGGGAACCGAGATAAAATCTATCCGCGAGGGCAAAGCGGCTTTATCAGACAGTTATTGCTTTTTTAAGAACGACGAGCTTTACGTTAAAAATCTTCATATTACCGAATATTCTGAAGCTTCTTTCAAACAACACGAGCCTACAAGGGAGAGAAAATTATTGCTGAATAAAACTGAAATAAATAAACTTCTTAAAAAAATAAAAGATCAGGGCCTCACCATTATCCCGGTACGCTTATTTATAACGGATAGGGGTTTTGCAAAACTGGATATTGCGCTTGCAAAAGGTAAAAAACTGTACGATAAACGCGATGATATCAAGAAGAAAGATATTGAGCGCGAAATGGCGAGAAAATTCTAAGCGCAGCTTTGATAAGAGGTAGCGTTTTTTAGCCACGAATTTCACTAATATTCACTAATCGATGAGCAGTATATTTTTATTGTTATTTGCAATAACGATTAGAGGAATAATGATTAGCGTTAATTCGTGTAATTCGTGGCTCAATTCCACGCAGCGGAACTTATACCGATGCTCAATTTATTATGGTCCAATTTTAAAAAAATAAATTATCGATCGGCATTAACCATTCTAAGGTTTAAAACAGTTTTTGCTAATTTAACTTTGGACTGTTTTAAACCAAGAATTGGTATTAATTCCCTTTTATTCTATCATACAAGGAGCCAATTGCCCGCTTATCGGCATCGGCGAATTTGCTTTGTTCTATCAGTAATTTTCCATCGGTTTGTGGCTTAAGGTCAAAATTAAAAACAAAACCCGGGTCTTTTACCGCCCATCCGCCCAATTGCCCAAAGCGTGTATCGCTAAACACCAACATTGTATCTTGCTGCCTTATGCTATAAAATCCCTTTGAAAAGCGCTCCAGTTTTTGAATTTCTTCATTGCTTTCGTAGGGTTTTAAGAGCGAATCGTAACGCGGTATTTTTTGAAAGACAAGCTCTTTTTTTGAATCGAATACTGAATAAAAAGCCACATAATGATCACTTTTACTACGCGCGAGCACGTACCATAAAAAATTACTGAGCGGGGCAGGGGCAGCCATGTAATCAACAGCAGGGATCTGTTGTTCAGCAATACTTTTTTGCACCACATTATTTACACGAATTTTATTAAAAAGACAATATGAAAGATAAACGGCAGCGATGAGCAAAGCGTTTAGC
>JANYBY010000223.1 GCA_025360565.1 Bacteroidota bacterium | reverse complement strand
TCTAAATCCAAAAAATCTTAGATCACTTTTTTCTAATAAAACTTCTTTCAAAGTTAAAACTATTGATATGAATAAACTTTTGAAAGGATCTAAATTTAAATACATTGATTTTATGATCTTAGATGTTGAGGGCGGCAGTTAGACCTATTGAGATCTATCGACTTTTCTTTTCCAATATTTTGCATAATGATAGAAGCAAATAGTGATATGCAGGAAAAAAATTCGTTGGTAAGAGATTTTTTGCTTGAAAAAGGTTTCACTTTCAAACAAAGGCAAAGAGGAAACGAAGTTTGGCTAAATCTTAATTATTTTAGAAAGCATTTGTTCGGTTATTAGCGCTAACAGCATAAGCAGCCAAACACTCTCCAAAAACTCATACTAAAATTTCTAGGCGTATTGTATTGCACTGTCAAAAGTATTTTCATGCGCGTGCATTACATCCAGCTCCCACCCCGCCGGGAAAGGCGCTTCGAGCAATGAACCTTTTAACATGTTTGGATACATTTGCGCATACGTTTGAATTTGATTTGCGCTTACTCTCCGGTAAATATGCGAGCGGTGTAATTTTTCTGGGTGATCAATTCCTGCAGCCGCCATTAACTCTACAGCTGCTTTTATTGTTTCGTGATGAAAATTGGCCACGCGTACTTTTTTATTATCTACATCCAAACCCTTATATAATTTTGGATTTTGCGTTGCCACACCTGTTGGGCAAGTGTTGGTATTGCATTCCAGGGCTTGTATACATCCTAAAGAGATCATCATTGCTCTTGCCGCATTGCACATATCCGCGCCCAGCGAAATATTTTTTACAAGATCAAACCCGGTGTGCACTTTTCCGGAAGCAATAATTTTAATATGTTTTTTTATTCCGAACCCATTCAACGTATCGTACACAAAAGCCAAAGCATCGCGCAAAGGCATGCCTACAGAATTTGTAAACTCCAATGGAGCAGCGCCGGTTCCGCCTTCACCCCCATCAACCGTAATAAAATCGGGCATAGTATTTGTTTTTATCATGGCCTTACAAATGGCAATGAACTGGCTTTTTTGTCCGATACACAATTTAAAGCCAATTGGTTTGCCTCCGCTTAACTCTCTTAATTTTTTTATATAGCCAACTAATTCCATTGGCGTACCAAAGGCAGTGTGATAAGGCGGTGACAAAACATCTTTTCCTTTTTCAACCAAACGGATCTTAGCAATTTCATCAGTAACTTTTGATGCGGGTAAAATTCCACCGTGACCGGGTTTTGCCCCTTGCGATAATTTTATCTCTATCATTTTTACATTTGGTAAAACAGCGCGTTCGGCAAAGGCCTCGTAATTAAAAGTTCCATCCGCATTTCTGCAACTGAAATAACCGGTACCAATTTGCCAAAAAATATCTCCGCCCGGCGCTAAATGATAAGGGCTTAAGCCTCCTTCGCCGGTGTTATGCGCAAAGCCGCCAATTTTTGCGCCGCCATTCAAAGCCATGATTGCATTTTTACTCAGTGAACCATAACTCATGGCAGATACATTATAAATGCTTGCAGAGTAAGGCTGTTTACAATCGGGGCCGCCAACAACCACACGCGGATCATGATTTACTTTGCTTAAAGGAATTGGCGCAATCGAATGGTTGAGCCATTCGTAACCGAGTGCATAAACATCCAACTGAGTACCAAAAGGTGTTGTATCGTTAACTTTTTTTGCACGTTGATAAATTACGTTACGGCTTAAACGGTTAAACGGTGCGCCATCGGTATCCGATTCAATAAAATACTGATACACCTTTGGCCTCATCCACTCGGCCCACCAGCGCATACGCCCAATGATGGGGAAATTATGTTTTAAGGTTTGATGCTTTTGCGTTAGATCCGAAATTCCCAGAAGAACCAAGGGAGCAACAACCACAAATGCCCACCAGATATTATTGTTTAAAAAATATCCGCCCGCTCCCACTGCAGCAAGGATGATAAAGGAGATAAAAAGAAATTTTTTCATGTTAATTTAAGTAAGACAAAAGTAAATATACCAAAAGAATAAGAGTTTACATAAGATTTATAAAAAAATCATTTACTCCAGGTTCTCTCTTACGTTTTTTGGAACATTTACCTTGGTCTGCGTTGCATAATCAAACAATACAATCACATCTGTTGCTTCCGCCGAAATTTCGCCGGCATTATTTAAAATAGTATGGCTTAATTGCAAACTGGTATTTTTTATCCAATCTGTTTTTGTTTTTACAACAATGTTTCCCGGAAAAAATAAAGGTTTTTTAAATTGGCACGAACTTGCCGCCACTGCGAAGCTTAATTTATTTTCAGGATCCGCGGTGTTTATGCCCGCCAGTTCAAGGTAATTAACCCTTGCAGCCTGCACGTATTTAAAATAGGCCACGTTGTTAATGTGCCCAAAGAGATCCATCTCGCTCCAGTCTAATTTTATTTTAAGATCTGTGGTTTTTTCGGGCATAAAATTAAAGTTCTCCCTTTCTACTTAAATCTTTCAACACATCTTTTGCCTTTATGCGAATAATTTTTCCTTTTTCGCAAATTACAAGATCTTCGTTATTTTTAGATTTTTCCTCAAGCATTCTTCTATACGCAAGTTTGATGCCTTTGGCTATTAGATCAGCTAAATTACTTCTCATCATTAATGCTTTTTAACTTTTTACTATCAAATATTTCAAGTTTTTTTCTTTTATTTTCCTCGCAATCAAAATTTCCTTAATATCTTAAATAAAATTATTCTTTTAAAACCATATCAATACACATAACTGCCGCTAAAATAAGCAAACGCACATTATCTTCTTTTTTTACTGAGGGATCAATACTCAGCATATAATTATCGGCGCTTGTAAAAAGTTCTTTGCCCATGCCCGCCCACTTTTTACTTACTTCTGCCAAAACACTTTCGCCTCTTATAAATTTAAAGCTCCAGCTGGTCCATTTGCCCTGCAAGGTACACACTACATTTTCGTTCGTATCAAGAATATCAAATTTGCCACCAATTGAAAAAAATTTTTGTTTGAACTTTCCAACCAAATTATTGTTCTCATCCAGCACCTCAACAGTTGATAGAAAAATTGAAATTCCTCGTTTTACGGTAAGTATTTTTTCGCCTGAAGGCGTTTTTATCTCCACTTCAAAAGGGGTCATGCGTTTGTAGTCGGTAAAGCGCAATAGTTTTGTAAATGGGCCCAAATTATCTTCACGGCAATTCATGATCAATTCATTTTTATCCGGATCATAAATATCAAAATTATTGGCCGCTTTAAACATACCAACATGTTCCTTCACAAAAAATAGGTTTTGTTTTAATAATGAATGCATGTTTCGGGGTTTAATTTATTTTTTTGAGATCGCTATTTCCATTCTTTTTAAAACTTCCTCTTTTCCTATCAGCGCCAGCATATCAAACAGCTGAGGACCTCCGGCAACGCCTGTTACAAGCACACGCAGTAATTGCATATCAATTTTGCCAACTTGCGCTTCCGCATCGTGAAATGATTTTGTAATATTTTCAATACTCCAATCACTTACCGTTTTAAAATTAGTTATAACTGCCGTAAAGATCTCTTTGCTTTTTTCGTTCCATTTTTTGGTCATTACTTTTTCATCATAACCTGTTGGCGATTCAAAAACATATTTTCCTTGTTCCCAAAACTCATGTACAAAATGTACTTTTTCTTTTACCAGTCTGCAAAACGCTTCCACAAAATCAGCGTCACGGTTAATTCCTTTCTCTTTTAAAACCGGAGCAAAAGCTTCTGCTAATTCTTTGTCCGTTTTTTTACGAAGGTATTGCTGGTTAAACCACTTTGCTTTTTCAGGATCAAATTTTGCGCCGCTTTTATGCACTTTTTCCATTTCAAATAATGCGGCTAATTGCTCCACGCTAAAGATCTCTTCGTTTGTCCCGGGATTCCATCCCAACAATGCCAGAATATTTATAAATGCTTCTGGATAATAACCCGATTCCTTGTAACCTATATATGGCGTGGCTTCCCGAGGATCTTGCCAACTCAACGGAAACACAGGAAACCTTGCTTCGCGCTTAGAAATTTTTCCATTTCCATCCGGATTTAAGATCAACGGCAAGTGAGCAAGCTTAGGCATTTCATTTTCCAAGCCCAAATATTTATAAATTAAAATATGTGCCGGCGCGCTTGGCAACCATTCTTCGCCACGCACCGCATGAGAAATTTTCATTTCAATATCATCTACAATATGCGCCAAATGGTAGGTTGGCATGCCATCGCTTTTTAGTAAAACTTTATCATCTACCTGCGAAGAATTTACGGTAACCCATCCTCGAATAATATCGTTAAAGCGGATCTCCTCATTACGAGGCACTTTTAAACGCACTACATGTTTTGTGCCGGCTGCCAATAATTTTTTTACTTCGTCCTCAGGCAAAGTTAAACTGTTGTGCATATTTTGTCTGGTAACAGCGTTATACTGGGGAGCCACTACCTTGGCGGCTTCCAGCCTTTTGCGCATGGCATCCAGATCAGCCTCTGTATCAAAGGCGTAATACGCGTGGCCCGACGCGATCAATTTATCAGCATACGTTTTATAAATGCCCAATTCTTTTCTTTCGCTCTGGCGATAAGGTTTATGCGGACCATCGCCAAAACCCACGCCCTCGTTGGGTTCTATACGGCACCACTTTAAGGCGGCAATAATATATTCTTCGGCACCTTGAACAAAGCGGGTTTGGTCGGTATCTTCAATACGTAAAATAAAATCGCCTCCGTGCTTTTTGGCGAACAAATAATTAAATAACGCGGTTCTTACCCCACCCATGTGTAAACCCCCTGTGGGACTGGGCGCGAAACGAACCCTGACTCTTTTTTCCATAAGCCTCAAAGATAGTTTTTTTTGTTGTTTTAATAAATTAAAAGATGTAGTTTTAAGGATGGTGAGACCATTCAATCCCTATTCAGTTTATACCGCAAAGTTTTTGCAATTATTAGATACCTGCCGGAATAAAAAAGACCCAGCCTGGTGGCTTTACACTAATAATGCCCGTTCCACGCTTTTTATGCTTGAATCCATTTCGCGTTTATGGTTTAAGTCGCATGGCGATAATGAGACTCAAAAATGGTTAAAGACCTTTAAAAAACTGGAAGATGCCTTGGGAGTAATAGATTATTACGATGTGATCTTGAAAGAATTTTCTAAAGGCAAAAATATTCCTGAAATTCAGATGGCGTATTTTGAAAGAAAAAGAGATAAAGCGGTAAGCAAATTAAATGAAAAATTAATTGAAAAAGATTTTTACAAAAAATTTATGGTGGGCTCAAGCAAACCCGGGGTTTTGAGTTTCAATAATAAACACACTCTTTTAAAACTGGAAGGAGAAATTAAGTTTGAAATTATGGAAAGCGCCCGTTTTTTCGAAGGCTTTCCAAAGGGGTTTAATAATATGGAACTGCAGGTGCATGAATTAAGGCGCAAACTGCGATGGATAAGCATTTATGCGCAGAGCCTTAGCGGAGTGGTGATTTTAAAAGATCCCAAGACCAACTATAAATGGGAAAAAGAATTTGTTACCAAGTTTGCGTTAGAATCGCCCTACAATAAGCTCGCCGTAAAAAAAGGACTTAAACATTATATCCCCCTAAATAAAACCGCTTTTTTGGCCCTTACCACAGTAATTGAAGAGTTAGGCAGAATAAAAGACAAGGGTTTAGCCCTTGAGGCGTTGGCAAAATCGATCGAAAAAACTACGCATGTAAAGAATGAAACCGCGGTAGCCCTTGCAAAAAAACAGTTAAATTCTAAAATAACTATTGAAGAATTGCTTGCTGAAGCGCATAAATTGTTGATGAAATTCTTTAATACGTATAAGATTCACAAGGCATTAATTGACATTCCATAAAAAGGCTTGGTTGTTTACTCGCTCAAAAAGCAGTTTTGATAACTGATAAATAATTCTTAATATTAATGATTAGATTTATCCCAAAATTTACGATATGCAAAAATACCGTGCAGTAATAATAGACGACGAGGAAGATAGCCGCAGCAACACAAAAAATATGCTGCAAAATTATTGTCCCGAAATAGAAGTTGTAGGCGAAGCGGCAAGCGGCCCCGAAGGGAAATTGAAGATCCAGGAGTTAAAACCTCATGTGGTTTTTTTAGATATTAACATGCCCGGCATGAACGGTTTTCAGATGCTGGAAGGCATTTATAACCGCGATTTTTGTGTGATCTTTTTAACCGCTTACAGTGAGCATGGAATTACCGCGGTTAAAGCCGGCGCCACAGATTATTTACTAAAACCTTTAATGTTAAGTGAGCTGCAGGGTGCCATTGGCAAGGTGGTACAACATTACGAAGCCAATAAAAGCGCAGGTGTCGCTTCAAAACCGGATGTTGCCGATAAAAACCTTGTGTTAATTAACCATAGTAAAGGCTTTACATTGGTTGATTTTAAAGATATTGTATGGCTTGAAGCCAATGATAATTACACGAATTTATATTTAAACGGCCAGAAAAAAATAATTGCTAGTAAAACGCTAAAAGAATTTGAAATTATTTTACCCTCGGTTGAATTTTTCAGGATCCACCGTTCGGCCCTTATTAATGTTAATTATGTAAAGGAATATAGTAACAACGAAGGCGGCGAAGTAATATTAAGCGATGGAACCCATGTGCAAGTAAGCAAAGCCCGTATTCAGGAATTTGCCGAGTTTATTAAAACCAAATCAGTTTCGCCCAAATAGTAAATTAAAAGTACTAAATACAAAGCCCCCCAACAGCAATGTTGAGGGGTTTTTTGTATTTTTATACCCTATGCGCTTCAGGTTTTACGTCTTTATAAGTTCACTGGTTTTTGCAGGTGTTTTAAAAGCGCAAACACCCTCTTTTAATTTTCAAAAATTAGGCAGTGAAGAGGGCTTAAATAATGCCAATATTTTTAATATTGAGCAGCACCAAAACGGTTTAATTTATTTTACCACTCAAAACGGGATTTATTTTTATGACGGATACAATTTTAATAAACTCGAGATTGACAGCCTTAAAACAAACGCGCTTTTAAATGTTTCCATAAAGAACGCGGATGAATTATACGTGTCGGTTAATAACGAAGGCGTGGCGGTTTACAATTTACGCACTAAAAAATATTCGCTTCAGCAACCGCTTAAATTTAAAAATAACGCCGATAATTTTATTATTACCAATGACTACGCTTATTTATTAACTGCCGAAGTAAAGCTGACCATACTTGACCTGAAGAAAGGCAAACAAATTGAGGATGAAAAATTTGGAAAAGGAAAACTGAACCCGGCATATTGCATGTTTAAAACCAAAGAAGGAAAGATCTTGGTTGGCCGTGCCGATGGGCTTTATGAACTCACCGGGACTTCGCAAAATAAAATAGAGCTCTTAAAGAACGCAGCCGTGCATTCAATAACACAAACTAACGGAGGCAAATTGGTAATTGGCACTTCTAACAAAATAATTATTTTAAATAATAATGTAATTGAAAAAGAAATTACTCCCGTTTATAAAACCAATGCAAAAACTTTTCAGATCGGCGGCGAAAACAGTATTAATAAAATTATTGCAGATAACTACGGCCGCCTTTGGTTTACCTCTTACCCCGAAGAAACCTTGTACCTCTACCAAAACAATACGGTTTACGATGTATTTCAATCGTTGAACATTCCACCAACGTTAATTAAATGTATTTATAAGGACAGGGATGAGAATATTTGGGTGGGAACCATG
>JANYBY010000208.1 GCA_025360565.1 Bacteroidota bacterium | reverse complement strand
CAATTTCAAAACTTTTACTTAAAGGACCATTGGTGTACGAAATGGTTTCAATTTCGGTGATCTTTAAAAATTCGGGTTCAAATTCAAAAGGCCCGAACTCAGCGCCAATGCCATATTTCAAGATGCAAGTCCATTCAGTACCATAACTGAATAAAATAAGTTTACCAACGCCTAAACGGTTTTCAAGAATATCCTGATAAAGATCAAGTAATTTAGAGGTAGTTGAATTTCGATTGATGGCTTTGGTAATTTCAAGCAGGGCATTCAGTTTAATTTTCTGAATGTGTTTTTGCTCCCATATTTTAGAATTTTCGGCCAAGGTTAAATTAAATATACTGCTTCACTCCCTTTTTTTGAAAAATCGGTCTCAATATGTTCCTGCATGGTGGTGCTTAAGGTTAAGCCTACATAATCGGCCTTTACCGGAAAGCGAGTGTGGCTGCGGTCTACCATAATAACAGTACTTAATTTTTTAACCGGTTTATCTAAAAATAATTTTACGGCGTAAATAAGCGTTTTACCGCTGTTCAATACATCGTCAACCAAAATGGTAGTTTTATTTACAAAATCTTTTTCGTCAAAATCAATTTTCGCGTCGCCATCCCACGGTTTATCTTTATCTAATTTAATTTTTCCCAATTGAATTTTTATGGGCGATATTTCTTTTAATTTTTCGGCAAGGCTAGCAGCTACTTTGTAACCATTACCTTCAATACCCACAATTAAAAGGCTTTTTTCGTTAAAGTTATTTTCATACACCTGATAAGCAAGTCGGTTAAGCTTTTGCCGGATCTGGGTTGTATTTAATATTTTTACTTTACTCATTTGTAATTTTTAATTAATTGGCCTAAGGTTTGTTTTACTTTATCATTGGGTTCGCACAATGGTAATCTCACGTAAGGATCGCATTTTCCTAATTCGCTTAAAGCCCATTTAACGCCACCGGGGTTTCCGTCTACAAATAATTGGTCGGTAATGTCCATCATTTTATAATGTAGTATTCGGGCTTTTTCAAAATCTCCTATTAAACATAGCCGAACCATATCGCTGTAATCTTTTGGCAATACCTGTGCAACTACCGATATAACGCCAACACCGCCGGCCGCTATAACAGGCAATGTTAAAGTGTCATCGCCGCTTATCACCATAAAATCTTTGGGTTTATTTTTTATCAACTTCATTATTTGCTCAATACTTCCGCTGGCTTCTTTGGTGGCGACAATATTTTTAAAATTTTTAGCGATCTTAATTTGTGTTTCCCAGGTAACATTGCTGCCGGTACGTCCCGGAACGTTATATAAAATAATATCTTTTTTTGTGCTTTGAGAAACGGCTTTGTAATGCTGATAATAACCTTCTTGATTGGGTTTGTTGTAATAGGGTGCAACCGATAAAATGGCTTCGAATGATTTTAAATCTGTTTTTTTGATCGTGTGAATTACATCGGCCGTATTATTACCGCCAATTCCCAAAACCAAAGGCAATTTATTTCCGTTGGCTTTAATGATGGTTTTAATTGCCAGTTCTTTTTCGTCTTTATTCAAAGTAACACTTTCGCCGGTTGTGCCTAAGGCCACAATGTATTCTATTTTTCCGCTATGCAAATGTTTTACAATACCGGCAAGTGCTTCGGTATCAACATTTCCTTTTTTATCAAAGGGCGTAACAATTGCAACACCGGTTCCTGTTAAATTTTTGTTTCTCATATCGTTAAAATGTGCAGCTAATATTTTAAATGTTATAGATAAGTAAGTCCAGTTCCTTAATATTTTTTAATTGTTTATCAGCACTTAGTAATGGAATATCTGTTGCTATAGAGGTGGCTACAATAATGCTATCGGCAAGCTTTAAAGAATAATTTTTGCGTAATTTTTTATATTGCTGTTTGATTTTGGAGTTTAATTCAATAATGTGGCAATCTTTTAAAAAGTTATCTATTAACTTTTCTTCCTTTTCGCTAAGGCCTTTAATGCCATGCAATTCCAGTTCGGTTATAAAACAAATGTAAATTTGTTTGTTTCTTAATAGTTCTGCAATAGTATCATCTTTATTTAAAAGATAAATAACAATATTAGTGTCTACTAATAGTTCTTTCCCATCCATCTCTTAATTGTTTTTGAATAACTAACGCATCTTTTAAATAAAGATGATACTATTGCAGAACTATTAAGAAACAAACAAATTTACATTTGTTTTATAACCGAACTGGAATTGCATGGCATTAAAGGCCTTAGCGAAAAGGAAGAAAAGTTAA
>JANYBY010000205.1 GCA_025360565.1 Bacteroidota bacterium | reverse complement strand
TCCTGCTTCTCAAGATCAGTATAGCGCTGGCGATGCGTTGTTGTTTCCATAGAGTTTGTTTTACTCTACGAATTTATCTATTAGATTAAATCAAGCGCGACGTGCTTGGTCGGAGGGATACAGTATAGATGTAATCAACGCTTTCTTTTGGTATCCACTTGAGGTTTGTCGCAGTATCTTTAATTATTTGAGCATTTCCAATTGTGTTTTGATTAATTTTTGGCTCAATTTCTTTTTTAGCATTAAGTATTTTTTTAAATTTAGTTTCGAAGGTTCGCATAACACTCAAATCAATTTCTTCCTTAGCTAAGCGATAACGATAATAGGCAAAGGCGGCAGCGTTACCTGCGTTTTCATCTCGTGAACCTGAATTGTGATAGGTACGATTAATTTTACTTACGGTGCTTGAAAAAGATAACATCAAAGAATTTTTAATATTTTCATTTTTCTCTTTTTTAATCAAATATTTTAAAAACCCAAGTTGAGCGAGTTGTTTATCGGTAAATAAATCTTCAACTTTCGCAACATCAGAACCTTTTGGCAATGTTAATCCCTTTGGATATGGATATTTTGAAAGCGCTTTTTTTATTTCATCTTTAGTTTTTGGCTCTCCTTTTTCGTATGCAGTTTTAACTCTATCAAACACTTCAATTAATTCACCTGTTTTAACGGGGGCAATTAATGATTGAACCATAAAGACTGACATTGGATTTAAGTCAATGTGAATGGCTTTACGGTCATTCATTAATGCTTCAACGGCTGTTACGCCGCTACCCCCAAATGGGTCTAACACTAAATCATTTGGTTTGCTATAATTCTTGATATATTCGGCAACTACATTCCATACTTGTTTTGTAAAGTATCCGTGAACTCCAAAATGTCGTTTAGCCGCTTGTTTTTTTGCTACAATTTCTTCGAGCAAGGGTCTATTGCTATAATCAAATCCTGTTGGCTTTGCTGTTGCATTTGTAGTATCGTATGTGAAATTTTTACCCGATTGGAAACTATTTGGTGAAATGTATAGCTTTAATTTATCCCAATAGTGTTCAATGTCGTTAAGACTAAACATCAAAACAGGCACGTTGGTAGAGTCGGTTCTGTACAATGCAAATTCACAACCGTTACAGAGTGCAAAATACACGCTTCTGATTTCAGGATGGGAGGCATAACTAAAAGCCTGACCTACATTTCCTTCATCGGTAACACTTTGAGTCGGAGTTTTAGCATCTAAAATCCAAGCAAAATTATCCTCTACTGTTATGCAAGATGAAATATTGAACTACACAAGAAGTATCATTATTAATACCCTTGCAAATGATGGAAGTGCTGAGGGAGGAAAAGATGGTATGGATTGCAGTTTATTGATCTTTGATTATAAATCAATGAATTTAAATTGGTGTGCTGCAAATAACCCTGTTTGGATTGTAAGAAATGCCGGGCAAAGTAACATTGAACTTATTGAATTGAAACCCCAGAAAATGCCCGTAGGGAAGCACGACAGGCAGAACGAACCTTTTATAAAACAAACTATTCAGTTACACCAAGGAGATAACATTTATACCATTACTGATGGTTTCCCTGATCAATTTGGGGGTGAAAAAGGCAAGAAATTCATGAGTAAAAACTTGAAGGAGCTTTTGGCATCAAATGCCAATTTGCCTATGCATGAACAAAAATTACTGCTGAAAAAAACTTTTAAAAACTGGGTTGGTGATTTTGAACAGGTTGATGATGTAACTATTATTGGGATTAAAATTTAATTTCTGAATCTCCCTCTTCAAACATTCCGGACATAAACAATCTTCTCCTTCTTTAACCGGCATTATTTTAGGCAACTCGGCGCACCAGCAATTTTGCGGACTGCAATCAAATTTGCTTTGGCACCGATGGCATTTTTTTTGTTTTATTTCGGTTGATCCAAACGAAGTCATTTATTTCTCCCCCAACAATTTTTCCAATCCATACATTTCATCACGCAAACGGGCGGCCTCGGTAAAATTCATTTCTTTAGCGGCACGAAGCATACCAGATTTTACTTTTGCAATTTGTTTTTTTAATTCTTCGGGGTTCATGTATTGTACAACAGGATCGGCGGCAACATCAAAATGCTCTAACTCTACGTATGCCTTTACCAATTTTCCTTTAAAAGTTACTTCAACACCGCTTCTGTTTTGCTGCATTTTTTTACCGGCTTGTTTTGGCGTAATGCCGTTATCAAAATTATATTGAATTTGTTTTAAACGTCGGCGCTCTGTTTCTTCCATTGTCATTTTCATACTATCGGTTATTCTATCCGCGTACATGATCACGCGACCGTTCACATTCCGGGCGGCTCGCCCAACGGTTTGCACCAGGCTTCTTACGTTTCGTAAAAAACCTTCTTTGTCGGCATCTAAAATAGCTACCAGACTTACTTCAGGCAGATCTAATCCTTCGCGCAATAAATTAATTCCTATCAATACATCAAACATGCCAATACGCAATTGCCGTAAAATTTCAACCCGTTCCAACGTATCCACCTCGCTGTGAATATAACGGCAACGTACATTTAATTTGGTTAAATATTTGGTGAGTTCTTCGGCCATTCGTTTGGTAAGGGTGGTCACCAAAACCCTTTCATCTTTCTCTACAACTTTATGAATTTCATCCAGCAGATCGTCCACTTGGCTTGTACAAGGCCTTACTTCAATTAGAGGGTCTAAAATACCGGTTGGCCTAATTAACTGTTCCACTACAACACCACCGGCCTCGTTCAATTCAAAATCAGCGGGTGTGGCGCTAATGTAGATCACCTGATTCAACATCGCAAAAAACTCTTCGAATTTTAACGGACGATTATCCAGCGCCGATGGTAATCTGAATCCGTACTCAACCAGATTTTGTTTTCGGCTGAGGTCGCCGCCATACATGGCCCTTACCTGTGGAAGGGTAACATGACTTTCGTCTATCAACATTAAAAAATCATTCGGAAAATAATCCAATAAACAAAAAGGACGAATACCGGGATCCCTCCCGTCAAAATAACGCGAATAATTTTCAATGCCGCTGCAATAACCCAATTCACGCATCATTTCCAGATCATAATTCACGCGCTCTTCTAATCGTTTTGCTTCAAGGTCTTTTCCCTGCGATTTAAAAAACTCCACTTGCTTTACCATATCTTCATGAATAAATACCATGG
>JANYBY010000373.1 GCA_025360565.1 Bacteroidota bacterium | reverse complement strand
GATCGAATTCCTGATGATTATTATTTACCGGTTGCGTAAATACACTTAATGATTTAAAACTGTTGGTAAAATTTGTGATGGTATTTTTTACATAAATGTTTGTGTTAATAACCGAAATAACAATTCCTGAATCCGAAATAGCCATGTCGTTATCATTTGGCGTGCTAAGCCCCCAATTGTTTGCACCAAAACTTTGCCCTAAGGTTAACGAGCTTAAAGGTGGACTGGCTATTTTATTTGCATTATTTAGTTTATAGTTTTTGGGGTAATTATACTTTTCAATTTCTTCAGCCCCTTGTTCCGGCATTTCCATCACCAATAATTTTGGAGCAAAATCAGTTTTAATTTCACCAAGGTTTACAACGGCTTCCCTTTTCATTGTAAATGTTTTTTTATTGGCCGAAACCTGAGCAAATATGGCACTTGCCGAAAAAAGCAAAACTAACTGTGTAAAATATTTCATTTTTTTATTTTTATGAATACTAAATTTAGGTAAAATAAATGGTACCTCAAAAATTAAGTAATTATTTTTCAAATTGATAATGGGAATAATCCATTAACAATGTATTTAAAAATTCCTCATCGTTCTTTGGCACACCGGCAATGCCGTACTTTTTTCGGATCTTTTCGCTAAGCAGGGTTAAATGCTGCGGCTGATTTTGGTTACGGCTAAAATCTAAAACTTCTTTTATAGTATTCGCATCCTTATCACTTATTAAAGAAACCTGCGAATAAGAGATCTTATAATTTGTTTTATGTTTGTGTAAAATGGTATCGTTAATTGTAATTGGTTTGTTGAGTTGAATTACGGTTGTGCCCGCGATCATATCACCAAAGCGTTGTGAGTTTTTTGATACCGCTACTGTAACCAGCGCTATCATTGGCCTATCGATCAACCTGAACATGGAGCGGATTAAAAATGAACTGAAATTAGGTTGTGTACCATTTAATTTTATGACCTTAATTTTCACGATCTTTTTTCCAAAACTCTGCCCGTTTAAAAACGTTTCGCATAATAAATGATAAATAAGAGCGGGTAAAATGCACAAGATAAACAGGCCAATCATTAGCTGATTATAATTTTCGGTCTTCTCATAATCACCTGTATATCTACTCCTCGAGATGGCGAAAGAAAATATCAAAGCCACGATCAAAAAATAGGCGTACACAAAGATCATATCTAAAAGTCCTGCTAAGATCCTCGGGCCCACCCCTGCAGCCTCATAAGAAAGGGAAACATTTTGTGTTGTATTTATTTTTATTTTTTCCAAGTATCTTCTATTGGCACTTTATATTTTAATACTTATATTTAGTGGTTGCTAAGATAAAAAAAACGAATGAAGGAAATTACCTTTTTGAAACAAAATGCTTCTAAATGGGAAAATTATGAAAAAATAATAGATTCCAAGGAATCTGCTAAACCCGCGCAATTAACCGAAATGTTCATTGAGCTTACTGACGACCTTTCATACGCCAACACCAATTACGCCGATACAAATACAAATGCTTATGTAAACGGGCTTGCATCAAGAATCCATCATCTAGTTTATAAAAATAAAAAAGAAGTAGGCAACCGTTTTGTTACTTTTTATGCCAAAGAAGTGCCATTAATGTTTGCCCGTTATCACAAATATCTTTTTTATTCCTTTGTTGTTACTGCCATCGCAACAACCATTGGCATAGTTTCGCAGATTTACGACGACAGTTTTGTGCGCCTTATTTTAGGAGATTATTACGTTGATGAAACCATTGAAAGAATAAAAAAAGGAAATGCTTTAGGTATTTATGGCGAAGGCAATCAGTTTTATATGTTCATGGCAATTACCTTAAATAATATCCGCGTTTCGTTCATCGCTTTTGTATTTGGCCTTGCAACTGCTTTTGGCACTTCGTTGCTTTTATTATATAACGGCATAATGCTCGGATGTTTTTTTACTTTATTTTATCAATATGGCGTTCTCGAAAATTCTTTGAAAGTGGTTTGGATCCATGGCACTTTAGAGATCTCGGCCATTGTTATTGCAGGATGCGCGGGTTTTGTTCTAGGCAACAGTTATATTTTTCCGAAAACACATACACGCCTCCAATCCTTTATGCGTGGGGGTAAGGACGGGTTAAAAATTGTTATAGGCCTGGTTCCGGTTTTTATAACCGCAGGTTTTTTAGAAAGTTTTGTAACCCGTTATACCGAAATGCACATTGCCTTAAGTTTAACGATCATCATTTTATCATTCGCATTTATAATTGGTTATTTTATTGTGCTGCCGCTTTATTTAAAAAATAAATACAAGTTAAAATATGACTGATCAAAAAATATATTTAAAAAAAGTGCGCGATCTGGGAGGAGTTTTCAGTGCCACGTTTGGTTTTATTAAACAAAATTTTAAAACCTTGTACGGAAGCCTGTTATTTTTTGCAGGCCCATTCTTGTTAGTGGCCGCGGTAGTTTCAGCCAATATGTTCGGGTCAAATCTTGGCATGAGCACTCTTTTAAAGGGCGGGGGTTTAACTTCCTTTTATGCCGGGCTGATTGGCTCTTACGCCATTATGATGAGTGTGATGTTTGTTGGCATAACAGTTTACAATGTTGTACTTACTAAAAATTTACTCGAAAACGAAAAACTTCAATCCGGCGAACAACTTAACTTAAGTCACAGCACAACAAATTTTTTTCCGGATTTTTGGCGTGTATTGGGCAATACACTTTTATTAATTTTAGTCTCCGTTATTTTTATAGTTGTAATTGTTTTCATTTTTGCGGGTCTATTTGCTTTGGCTGGCGGAGGAGGTAGCGGAAACACAACAGGCGTAATAGTTTTATTGGTGATCTTTTTCCTCGCCTTGTTTGTAGTGATGATAATTTTTGGCCCGATCATTTCATTTATTCCTTTAGCGGCTCTTTACGTTTGTCAGCGAGATGGCCTTCCTATTTTTGCCGCCATTAAAAAAGTTCTTTATTATTTAAAGGGTAATTTTTGGAATACATGGGTAATCGTAATGGTGGGCTTTTTAACCTATGCAATTATGGCGGCAATTGTTCAAATTCCCATGTTTATTGTTACCATCATATCCACTTTTTCGCGGATCAAAATGAACGGAGATTATTCAGCCGGAGACAATTCCACCTCCATTCTTATAATAGCTGTTGTTTCCATTTGTACTTTGTTATCGCACGGCGTAAGAGTCCTTTTTAGTTTAATGGTCATTTACCAATACAACTCTCTCGAAGAGAAAAAAGAAGGCGTTTCTATTATTGATAAAATAAATCAAATACAATAATATCTTCCTTTGGCACTTACATACTCGTTTTACTTTTTTTCTTTTCGTATTTTTCTTTTCGAATACACGTATTCATGGGCAAGACTCAACAATTGTTTTAAATGATTCCATCATAGAAGAATCAAGTACAAGCGGCCCTGACAAGCTTGAAAAACAATTTTCCAATTTTCCGGTATTTGATTCATCAGAAATAAAAACATTCCGACCGACAAAAGAACAAGAACAAAAAGTTTTTTCAGATCCAAAATTAAAATATGATCGAAAAGCCGCTGATGATAAAGGATTAATTGAAAAATTTTTAGAATGGTTTGCCGATAAATTTTTTGGGAATGCCGGGTACGATAATATTTATTTGGCGCGGCAAATATTGATCTGGAGCATAGTTATTGTATGTGTTATTATTGTGATCTGGCTTTTATCAAAAACCGAATTGGTAAGTTTAATTAAGCCTAAATCTAAATCAACATCGTTTAACTTCAGTGACCTTATTGAGGATCTTGATACCATTAACTTTGATGTAAAAATAGCTGAAGCCTTTAAATCGTCCGATTTTCGCACGGCCATTAGATGGCATTATTTAAAAACGCTTTTCCTGCTCGATAAAAAGCAACTGATAACATTTGCACCGTTTAAAACCAATATTGATTACGGGCACGAATTAAAAGGAAAAGATCTTTATCAGGCATTTATAAAATTAAGTCGCATTTACGAATACGTCTGGTACGGACAATTTATATTGAACGGATCGACTTACCAAAATAACGCCGCTAAATTTAATGCGGTTGAAAAACAAATAAATGTTTAAAGGCAATAAAAAATATTTCTACACTTTTTTAGGGCTATTTATTTTAATAGTTGTATTTCAATATTTTTTGCCACAGCCGATCAACTGGCGAAGAAGTTATATGCGCAATGACAAAGCCCCATTTGGCTGCACTGCCATTTATAATTTATTGAATGGCGTTTATTCTGAAAATGTATCCGTTAATAATGAAACGTTTTATAACTTGAAGGAAAAATTAGATTCCACATCTTCCGTTCTTTTAATTAATGGCAGTTTTAATTTTAATAAAAGTGATATCAATTCCCTTTTTCAAATTTTGGATAACGGCGCAAATGTTTTTATTGCCGGCAATGAGTTTAACGGAGCTCTGGCCGATACATTCCATTTAAAAACACAATACGATTTTTTTAATTACGGATTTAATGTTGATTCGTTAATGGATAAGCCGGGCGAAAAGATCAGGCTCACAGCTAAAGATCATTCTAAGGAATTGTATGAGTATTCACAGATCGCTTCCGTGGCGTCATTCGCAAGCTTTGATACCAGCAGATTTCGTATACTCGCCATAACTCAAAAACAAAACGCCTGTTTAATATTAGGTAAGGTAGGAAAAGGGAAATTGTATTTAATGACAGCGCCCGATGCTTTTGGAAGTTACTTTATTGTGAATCATAAAAATAAAGAGCTGACGTATACCTTATTGAGTTTGCTAAAGAACAAACATTTTATTTGGGACGAATATTACAAAACCTTTAACGAAAAAAATGTTTCTTTCCTTAAATTTATTTTTGAAAGCGACGCACTTTACGCCGCTTACCTCTTACTTATTTTTACAATGATCGTTTACATGATCACTGAGGGAAGGCGCCGTCAAAGGCCCATACCCGTTACGGAGCCCTTTACCAACAGCACACTTGAGTTTGTAAATGTTATCAGTCATGTTTATTTTAACAGTAGTAACCATCAAAGTATTGCGATGGAGCGAATAAAATATTTTTACGAAACGGTGCGGAAAAAATTTAATGTGGACACGGCCCAAATTAACGATATTTTTATAAACGAAATTTGCGAACTTAGCGGCATTGAACATAAATTGGTAAACCAGCTTTTTACCTACTGCGAAAAAATTAAAACATCAACCGAAATAAGTGAATACGATCTGATAGAACTAAACCGACAAATTACAAACTTTAACAAAAACAGCTTACGATAATGGAAAATGAATTCAAAAACAGAATAGACCTAAGTGGTCTTACCGAAAAAACTCAACAGGTAAAAAATGAGATCGCCAAATATATTGTTGGACAGCAGCAATTGGTAGATTTTTTATTGATCGCCATTTTAGCGGATGGGCATGTATTAATAGAAGGTGTACCCGGTGTTGCAAAAACGCTCACGGCCAAATTGCTGGCGCGGGCAATTGACGCGGATTTTAAACGCATTCAGTTTACACCTGACCTGATGCCAAGTGATATTATTGGCACTACCATTTTTAATACAAAAACATCCGACTTTCAATTTAAGAAAGGCCCTTTGTTTGCTAACATTGTTTTAACCGACGAAATAAACCGTTCTCCCGCGAAAACGCAGGCGGCTTTATTTGAAGCCATGGAAGAAAGGCAAATAACAGTTGATGGCACAACTTATAAATTGGATGAACCGTTTATGGTATTAGCCACACAAAATCCGATAGAGCAAGAAGGGACTTACAGATTGCCTGAAGCGCAATTAGATCGTTTTCTGTTTAAAATAAATGTGGATTATCCGAGTATTGAAGAAGAAGGAACAATGCTCATGAATTTTCATGCCAATAAGCATAAGATAGATCTTGACAAAATAAATAAAGTGCTACACAAAGACGCTGTTCTTGAATTAAGAAAATTGGTTTCGCAAATAATAATTGAAGAAAATTTAATTAAATACATCGCGCAAATAGTTTACGCCACAAGAAAAAATCCGGGATTGTTCTTGGGAGCCTCTCCCCGCGCCTCTTTGGCAATACTGCATTCGGCGAAGGCCTGCGCTTGTTTGCAAAACCGCGATTTTGTAACGCCCGAAGATATTAAGTATGTGTGTTTCCCGGTTTTACGTCATCGTATTATGTTAACGCCGGAAAAAGAAATGGAAGGAATACAGGTAGATGCTATTATACAACAGATCATTGATAAGGTGGAAGTGCCACGTTAACCTTAACCGCAACGTGCGCTAAGGATCGCAAAGGGCGCAAGAAAATATTATTGAGCAGAACACATTAAAAGAAAGTCTAATCCTGAACAATTTAAAAATGAGTAAAATGACAGAAAATGAAATATCAAAAATAGTAATTGATTGCGCAATGAAAGTGCACAAGGCTTTAGGCCCCGGACTTTTAGAAAGCGCATATGAAGAATGCCTGTTTTACGAGTTAAAAAAAACAGGTTTATTAGTTGAGAAGTAAAAACCATTGCCTTTAGTATATGAAGAAGTAAAATTAGAAATTGGATACAGGTTAGATATAATAATTGAAAATAAATTTATTGTAGAAATCAAAGCGGTTGAGGCACTAAACGATGTTCATTTAGCGCAGGTATTAACCTATCTTAAACTTTCAAAATGTAAGTTAGGAATGCTTATCAATTTTAATGTTTCACTTATAAAAAATGGGATAAAAAGAGTTGTAAATGGATTGAAGGAAAATTGATCGCCATACACCCTAAGAGTTGCGCCCGTCGCGCCTTCTTTGCGTCCTTTGCGGTTAAAAAAACATGAAAAAAGTTTGGCACATATTTAAACAATTTCGTTTTACCAATTGGTTTTACCTTTCGGTGTTTGGGCTTATTGTATTCTTTATTTTAGCTTTTGTATTTCCTGTACTTTACAATATTATTTTTTTGGCACTAATCCTTTTAATTTTTTTGGCTTGCATAGATGTTGTTCTTTTATTCAAACATCTGCATCCCGTAAACATCAATCGCCAAGCCAAGTACACACGTTTAAGCAATGGCGATGTTAATGAACTTGCCTTGCATTCGGTTAATTATTATTCCTTTAATATTAAATTAAGTATTGTTGACGAATTGCCTATTCAATTTCAAATGCGGGATTTTAAAATTGAAACAACCCTTGCACCGGCCGAACAAAAAAAATTTTCGTATCAAATTCGCCCTTTACAAAGAGGTGAATATCATTTCGGAAAAATAAACGCTTTCATCTGCTCGCCTCTTCGGTTAATTGAACGGCATTATAAAATTGAACATCCATACATGATGCCGTGTTATCCTTCATTCATAAAATTAAGGCAATATGAATTAATGGCCATCAGCAATCGCTTATCAGAACTGGGCGTTAAAAAAATAAGAAGAATTGGGCACAGCACCGAATTTGAACAGATAAAAGAATATGTTACCGGCGATGATATCCGTACCATTAACTGGAAAGCGACAGCACGTAAAAATCAATTAATGATAAATCACTTTCGCGACGAAAGAGCCCAGCAGGTTTATTGTTTAGTGGATATGGGCCGTATTATGAAAATGCCTTTTGAAGGTTTAACGCTTTTAGATTATTCCATTAACGCGAGCTTGGTATTGGGGCACGTTGCCTGGATAAAACAAGATAAGCCCGGGCTTATAGGTTTTTCAAACAAAATAAACTGTGTTGTAAATGCCGATAGAAAAGGAAATCAATTATTGCGCTTACAAGAAACATTATATAACGCCAAAACAAATTATGACGAAAGCAATTACGACGTGCTCTTAAGTTATATTCGTACAAAAATTACACAACGCAGTTTATTATTGCTCTTTACCAATTTTGAAACCATTAATGGATTAAGAAGGCAATTAAAATACCTTCGCAAAATGGCCACACAACATCTGGTGGTTATTATATTTTTTGAGAATACAGAATTAAAAGATTTATTGAAAGAAAAACCGCAAAATACCTTTCAGATCTATGAGCAAACCATAGCTCAAAAATTTGATTACGAAAAAAGACAGATTACACGTGAGCTTCAGCAATACGGCATTATCAGCGTTTACACATCACCCCAACAACTTACTGTAAATACGCTCAATAAATATCTGGAAATAAAAACAAGAGGGATGATTTGACACTTAACCACAAAGGTCACTAAGGCATTTCACTAAGTCTACAAAGTTTCTTTTATCTTTTCGAGACACAAAAAAACTTTGTGTGCTTTGAGCCTTCTTTGCGTATTTGTGGTTAAACTCTTCCGGAAATTAATTTAAAACTATCCGCAGGGTATTTACCTGTTTATTTTTATTTGTTAGTGTTACAAAATAAATTCCTTTACTATTTCCGGTTATGTCAATTGTTGCATTTTGTTTTGATTCGGTCTTACTAAATTCAATAGTTCTTCCTAAATGATCAAACACTTTAATTTCATATTCGCGGGCATTCCCCGGTAAGCTTATAGTAAACACACCATTTGTTGGATTTGGATACACTTTAAAATCGCTCTGTTTATTTGTATGATTAGTAATTCCAACACAAGGCTCAACCGTTTGTGTAAACATTAAAGAATCTCTACATCCAAGAGCTGTTTCACCGTAAAGCGTATAAGTAGTGGTTGCCGTTGCGGTAATTGAAATTAATACACTATTTGAGCCTGTGCTCCACGTGTAAGAATTTGCGCCACCGGCAACTAAACTAATACTGTCGCCATGGCAAACTAAAGATGAGCCGGTAATGCTTAATGCAGGTCCGGGATTAATGGTTACTGTTACCATACTCGTATTATTACAACCAAATGTATTAGTTGCGGTAACAGAATAGTTTGTTGTAACTGTTGGAGAAATAATTGTAGAAGAATTAATAACCGCGTTGCTCCAGGTATAAGTATTGGCACCGTTTGCAGTAAGTGTAACCGTTGCGCCTGAACAAAACGTGCCGCCACCGGTTATTGTTAATGTTGGTAAAGGATCTACTTCTACCGTTACCTGAGCACTAACACTGCAATTATTTGCAGATGCGGTATAATTGTAAATAACGTTTACCGGACTTACTACCGTATTTGTGAGCACTTCATTCGGGTTAAGTGGTTGAGGCACCAAGATAGCAGTATTACTTATTCCCGCCACTGCAGGTCGCTCCCAATTAAACACAGCACCAACATAAGCGCTGGTTGGCGTGTAAGTAAATGCTGCGCCCGAACATATTGCAGGAGGTGTTAAAGTACTATTCATTTTTGGATAAGGCGTGAAGGGAACAGGTTGTGAAGCAATTCCATTTGCAATAACAACTAAAGAATAAGTGATTTGAGGTAAACCTGCAGGCGTAACAAATTGCGCGGTATCGGCAAGTAAGCCCCGCTGCACCGCTGTGCTATTCCAATTTGAGGTACGCGCGTAATAAACATTTGTGCCTGCCGTTAATCTTACAATTGGATAATTGGTCGCGTTTTGCCAGTCATCACCATAACTTTGTCCTTCTGAAATACCATTAAATAAATTTCCGGTAATTGTAAAATTATTACAGCCGTTTTGAGTAATATTATTTATAGTGGGCTGTCCTGCCGCTAATGGCGGGCCCGACGGAGTGTATACAAAATACACATCTGTATCTTGTCTTGATACCAACATTTTTCCATCCGGTAAATTAAGCATGTTGTAAACGTAAGAAGGCTGGTTTGTATATCCGTTTCCGGCCGGAATATTAAGCGGTGTATATACATTCGTTGTATAATCCAGTTCATAAAAATAAGATGGGGATTGAAATACATTTCCGGTGATCGGAGTTGGTGAACCAACGCACATAATCTTTCCATTCGACATCATTGCCATCATTGCATCCGGTGTTCCTAGATTATTTGGCATACTCGGACCAATAGACCATGTGCCCGGACTGTTATTTCCTGAGGGAGTATAATACGCTGTTTTTCCGGTGGCACCAATAAAAAATGCCCTGCCATCGGGTAACAATAAAGCACCGCCTGTTTCGTCGCCAAACCCATCGTATAAAGGAACGGGAACAGTTGCGTCGGCTGTCCACGTATTTAATGAAGGAATATACCTTTCTGAACTGGTCGACAATCTATCAACCATTAAAACACTATTGTCTTTTAATTTTACCCAGGCCGATTCATTATGAATGCCAATACTTGTTCCACCTAAAGAATATGTATTTGTAATAGGATCGTAAATGCGCGTGCCTTTTAAAGATCCCGAAACCATGGCTTGTAAAACTTTTCCGTCGGGCAAGATCTCCGAATTAGCATCGCTCACTGTAGCGCCTGCCAGCGGTGTTAACGACCAGGTATTTGTTATAGGGTTATATACTTGCCCTGCAATATTACCATATCCGGTTCCATATTCTCCGCCGATTGCATAAACCTTACCATCTTTTAAAACCTGCGAAGAAAAATATAATCTTGTACTTGCCATTGGAGCAAGGGTTGACCAGGTTCCGTTAACATAACTTCCTGAAGCGTTAGGCGTAAGTTTATGCCAGGTATTTCCAATTCCGTCTCCTCCGCCCGATTCAGATTTTACCATAATGGTTCCATCGCTCAATAAAATAGAAACACCTCCATTTTGTCCCGGTGCAAGGGTTGCAAGGGTTGTCCATGTTCCTTGTGCGGTTATTTTAAATGCCGCGCAAAAAATTAATAACAGGGATAAATTCTTTAAATTCATTCTCATCGAGGGTTAAGTATATAAATCCATTAACTGACCTATCAAATATAAGTAATATTAATTGAGGTTTCACGAATTATTTAGACTTTTTTATGGTGCTTAATGAGCTATAGAAAAAGAACGGTTTGTTTTGATTTAATTAATTATTTTTACATGAATAAATGGATATCAATTTACTATTTACAATAGATCGCATGAAAAATGGATAGATCCCGTTTTCTAAGATCCAAATTAAGTCTTTACTTTAAAAAGACTTCTTTTCTGACGTTGATCTGCGGCATTTTGTTTTTTTCAGCATCATTTTTAAAGTCCGATCCCTACAAAGAGGTAGAAAAAAATTGCCGCAAATTTGTTTCAGATAATATTTCTCAAATAAAATATCGCCTAAAGTCATCCTCCAAAATTATTGCATCGGCAATTACCAAAGAAGAAAAAATAAAAACATTAAAAGATGAATACCGTTTAGCTCGAAAGTTTTATAAAGAAATTGAATTTTTTATTGAATACAATTCGTCTTACGATGCTAAATATTTTATAAACGGTGCGCTGGTGCCAAAATTTGAATTAGAATATCTGGGGCCGGTTACAGAGCCACACGGGTTTCAGGTGATAGAAGAATCACTTTTTAATCCGGCAAAAACCAATTTTGACATTTTACAAAAAGAATACGCATTACTTGATGCCAAATTTTTTTACTTACAAAATTATTACGCTACCCTTCCTATCGAATATTCAAATTTAACTGAAGCCATTCGCTTACAGGTTATTCGCATTATGTGCCTTACCTTAAATGGTTATGATTGCACAGTGAATAAAGAATCGTTGACGGAATGCGCCAATTCCATCGAAGGCCTTTCAAAAATAATGGGTTTTTATACGGGTAAAAAAAATGAGAATATTAAATTAAATGAATTGCAGACACATTTAAAAAAGTGTGAGATGGAATTGAAAAAGAATCCGGATTCTGACTCTTTTAACCGATTAAATTTCAAAATAAAATTTCTTAATCCGGCTTATACTTTAATGTCAGATTTTTTTTCGGAAAAAAAAGTGCTTCCATCTCAAATAAATTATGGAGTTGATCTTAGAGCGAATTCTTTTTTTGAAACTTCTTCAATAAATAAACAACACTTTTTACTCTACAAAAATGATACAGCCAACTTAATATTGAAAGCCCAACTTGGAAAAATATTATTCTTCGACCCTATTTTATCAGCCAATAATAAAAGGGCTTGCGCTTCTTGTCATTCTCCTGCCAAAGCTTTTACTGATGGATTACCAAAAAGTATCAGCCTCGACGGAAAAAGTACAATTACACGTAACGCCCCCACTCTTTTAAACGCTTTATACCAAAAAGTATTTTTTTACGACGGCCGGGTGTCTAGTTTAGAGGGGCAAGTCAATCACGTACTTCACAATAATTCAGAAATGGGTATTTTGGAAATTGAAGTGATAAATAAATTGAATAAAAGTGAGGAGTACAAAACACTTTTTAAAAATGCTTTTAAAGAAAAGCCGGATACAAGCATAAACTTTTATAATATTTTAAAATGCATCTCCGAATTTGAAATGACCCTTAATTCAAGAAACAGCCGGTTTGATAAATATATTAAGGGCGATAATTCAAAACTAGCTCAAAGCGAAATAAACGGATATAATTTATTTTCAGGTAAAGCACTTTGCGGCTCTTGTCATTTTTTTCCATTGTTCAATGGTACCGTTCCGCCAATGTATAATGAGAATGAATACGAAGTGATAGGAGTGCCAGCGAACGCGGATAATAAAATTATTGACGAAGATATTGGTAGACAAAAGTTCACACACATAGCCATTCATAACAAAGCCTTTAAAACGCCAACTCTGCGGAATATTGCCTTAACAGCACCATACATGCATAATGGCGTTTATGCTGATCTTGACAAGGTGCTAGATTTTTATAACGCGGGAGGAGGCGCAGGTTTAAAACTAAAAATCGAAAATCAAACTTTACCGTTTGATTCTTTAGGGCTTTCAAAAAATGAACTGACTGATATTAAGAATTTTTTATTGACGCTAACAGATACCTCTAACATTCCGAAAGCACCGGTAAGTTTACCAAAGTTTAAAGACAATGTTTTGAATAATAGAAAAATTGGCGGAGAGTATTAATGAAATGGAAGACGGAAAAGGGAAGATGGAAACCTCTTCCATTTTACCTTTTACATTACTAGAAATGATTACCCTCTTTATCTTGAATTTCTTCGCCGGGGCTTAAAATTTTTATAATAACTCGGCGGTTTGCGGCGTGCAAGTCTTCCGCTTTTATTTTTGATTTTTCCTTTTTAATAATGTTCAAAGGGATTTCAGGCAATGCGGTGCCACGGTCTTGCGTTTTTAAATTAGCGTGAGGCACTCCTTTTGCAATAAAAAGATCTTCAATATATTTTGCGCGAGATAAAGAAAGACCATTTGTTTTTTCGCCGTTACTTTGCATCCCTTCTATATCAAGAACTATTTTAGGATGTTGTTTTATGAGGTTAAAAAAATACTCGATCACCTCATCGATCTTTGCCGAGGTTTTGCCGTATTTTACATCAAGAACAATGTTGAACATGTTTTCTTGAAATAAAATAGATGGTGTGGAGTAATCTATATTCACCGTTTTTAATTCGAAATCGTAAGCGTACTCTATTTTATTGCCCAGGTTTATTTTGTAAACCATGGGATTATATAAAAAAGAACTCCTCTTCACATCACTGCAAACAGTATGATTTGAAGAGTTAATATATAATTGCGCAATTGTTTTCGATTTTTTGATCAAAAATTTAAACTCCCCTTTTCGGTCGCTGATCGCTTTGTAAACGGAGTCATTTACTTTAAGAAATAATTCCGCGCTAAAAATAATTTTTCGTTTATTCGACAGCACTTTCCCTTTTATCTCAACTGTGTCGTTTTGAGAAAATAGGAAGACCGATAAAAGAATTAAAAAAGCGCTATAAAAATATTTTTTCATTCAACCTTGGTTTCTTTATCCGAAAACGTTTAATCAAATATACGGATTTTGAAATTAATGTTGACTTTCGCTTTACGAAACTAAAAAATGATCAATCTAATTTTCATTTGACGCGATCCCAAAGGGATCGCATGTATATAACCGAAACAATAATGCCTGATGCGACCCCGAAGGGGTCGTACGTTTACGTTGCCATCCGTTTATAAACATTTGACCCTTTCAGGGTCGGTCTACACAATTCCTTTTGCTTTCTTCAGAAACAATGATTACATTTAATACAGGTATTGAACATGTTTAAGTTAAAAATATTTATTTGTGTTTTATTTTTAAATAAAACTATTTTGCTTTTAGCAAATGCCGACAGCACAAAAAAATCGAGTAAGTATTTTATTGATGTGAATGCAGGTATGGGCCAGTTTCTTTTCGGGAAAGCGCTTTTTTCTGAAACTGAAAAAATACCCGGTGTGTTTACTTTTTCACGTCCTGTTGCCGGTGGCATTTCATTTGGTAAAAATTTTTCTGAAACCAGATCCAAAAAATATCATTTTAAAAGTTATTTAAGTGTTGGCGGTGGCATTCATTTTTTATCTTATCAAATTGACCACACCATTAATAATTATAGTTTTTATAATCCTGATACCTATAAAAATTATGTATTCAGTCAAAATCAATGTTCTTACAGGGTAAACATGGTAAATTATTCTGTTTTTTTAAGTAACTCAACTTTATTCGAGGGTAATTTTTTTATACGGAATAAATTCGGGTTAGCGCTTGCAACTTACGCTAATAAAAATGATATGCATTACACTGCACATATTACCGGCTGGGGAACCGAGCAAAATCCTGGATTGATGAGTCTTTCAAATCCCGGCGGCTATTATACCACCACTTATAATTACGATAAAACTATTATCGAAAAAAACTACGATAAAGTAAGCTACAATATGTTTTACAGTTTAAGTATTGGCACAAAATATAAAAAGATAATTTATTATGCTTCGCCGGAAATTCTTCTTTTAAACAACAGGCTTAATTCGGTTTTAAAATATCAAGTTGGGATGATCGTGGAGCTGTGATGAAGAAATTCATTGTTATTCAAAACAGATCCCTCCTTCGTCGGGATGACGGTTCATAATTAAGGTCTGTGTCGCCAAATGAATTTTGATTAGAACGGATCCCTGCCTACCGGCAGGCAGGCCTCGTACCTCGGGATGACTTTAGCATTGGGGAGTTGAACTACGCTTTCAAAAATCCTAAGATCTTTTCTACGCTTACTTTAGCATCACCGTAAAGCATTTCTGAATTCGGTTTGTAAAATAAAGGGTTGTCTTCGCCTGAATAACCGGCCGACATAGAACGTTTCATGATAATTACTTTTTCTGCTTTCCAGGCTTCAATTACCGGCATACCATAAATTGAACATCCCGGATCGTCTTGTGCGCTTGGGTTTACCACATCATTTGCACCAATAACCATTACAACATCTGTGTCAGGTAAATCAGGATTAATTTCATCCATCTCCATAACAATATCGTATGATACATTTGCTTCTGCTAACAATACATTCATATGGCCGGGTAAACGACCGGCAACAGGATGTATGGCGAACCTAACTTTTTTACCTGCCTTTTGTAATGTTTGAACCATATCGTGAATAGGATACTGCGCTTTAGCAACTGCCATACCATACCCGGGAACAATTACAACTGATTTTGCTTCTTTTAATAAAGTGGCAACTTCTTCGTGATTTAATGCGGTAACTTCTCCTTCAATCGCTTTTTTCTCACCGGTTCTTGCGCCCAAACTTGCGCTTGCAAATATTACCGAGAAGAAAGAACGATTCATTGCCTCGCACATGTGCATAGAAAGAATGGCTCCCGAACTTCCAACCAAAGCGCCGGTAACAATTAATAAATCGTTGCCCAACATAAAACCTGCTGCAGATGCGGCCCAACCTGAATATGAGTTTAACATAGAAACTACTACCGGCATATCGCCACCACCAATTGCCATAACCAACACAACACCAATAAAAGAAGCAATGGCCATCATGATCCCCAAATAAAGCATGCCGCTTGTACCTTCTGCTTTACAGAATAAAACACCACACGCAACACAAGCCAACAATAAAATTAAATTCATCATTTGAAGTCCTGCAAAACTCCAGGGTTTAGAAGGTATTTTTCCATCCAATTTTCCCCATGCAATAATAGAGCCGGTAAACGTAATTGCACCAATAAAAATTCCCACAAAAACTTCTACTAAGTGAATAGTATGTTCTGAACCCGTTAATAATTGTGTAGCAGGATCGAGGTAAGAACCAACGCCAACCAACACCGCCGCTAATCCCACAAAACTGTGAAGTATTGCAACTAATTGCGGCATGGCTGTCATCTCCACTTTTCTTGCCAGCATAATTCCAATAACTGATGCAACGGCAATTGCTCCAATAATGTAAACATGACCTTCTACACCTTGTCCCATTACTGTTGCAATGATCGCTATGATCATTCCTACAATTCCGAAAAGAACGCCACGCTTTGCAGATTCTTGAGAAGCTAATCCGCTCAAACTTAAAATAAACAGAATACTTGCAAATAAGTATGCGGCTGTTTGTATTTCTTTAACTATAAACATAAATTTTCTTTTTTATTTATTCGCCGAATCCGCCTTGACGGAGAAGGTGAATTATTTTTTAAACATTTTCAACATACGGTGTGTAACCACAAATCCACCAACAATATTAATACTTGCAATTAAAATTGCTACAGAAGCAAGAATGGTCATGATATTTCCTATATCATTTTTTGTCTGTAACAAACCTCCAATAACTATAATACCGCTAATGGCATTGGTAACGGCCATCAATGGCGTGTGTAAAGCGTGAGATACATTGCTGATAACCTGCCAGCCAACAAAAATAGCTAATACAAATACGGTAAAGTGCTGAATAAAAGCAGAAGGCGCAAACGCACCAACCAGTAATAATAACGCGCCAATAACTGTCATACTTATAATTGTTGACCTTGCTTTTTTCTTTGCAATTTCTTCATCATTCGCTTTTGTTTCTTCGGCAGTTGGCGGAACAACTTTTTTAGCACCACCTGCAGTTGGGCTAACAGGAAGGGGCGCAGGCGGCCAGTTTATTTTTCCGTTGTAAGTAACCATTGCTCTAGACACAACGGCATCTTCCATATCAATTTTCCATTTTTCGGCCTTACCCATATCATCTAATAAGTGACATAAGTTGTTTCCATATAATTGAGATGCCTGATTTGGTAATTGATTTAATTTACCAACCATGGTAACCCCATTATCGGTTGTGTAAACTTCGCCGTTTTTTGTAAGAGCACAGTTACCACCGGTTGATGCAGCCAGATCCACAATAACAGAACCCGGTTTCATGGCAGCAACGTGATAATCCATCCACAATTTGGGAGCAGGTCTGCCCGGAATTTGTGCTGTAGTAATTACGATATCACATTCTTTAGCTTGCTCTAAAAATAATTTCATTTCTGCTTCGATAAATTCTTTACTCATTTCTTTTGAGTAACCCGAAGAAGTTGCACCGTCTTCATTTATTTCAACGGTTAAGAATTGCGCGCCCATTGATTCAATTTGTTCGGCAACTTCTTTACGTGTATCGAATGCTCTAACAATTGCGCCTAATGAGTTTGCGGCGCCAATAGCGGCTAAGCCTGCAACACCGGCGCCGATAACTAAAACTTTTGCAGGTTCCACTTTTCCTGCCGCAGTAATTTGTCCGTTTAAAAATCTTCCGAAATAAAATGATCCTTCAATAACCGATCTGTAGCCTGCAATGTTTGCCATTGACGACAATACATCCATTTTTTGCGCGCGGGAAATACGAGGAATTGCATCCATCGCTATTGCATTCACTTTTTTATCAGCTAATTTTTTTAAGAGGTCTTGATTTTGTGCGGGCCACAAATAACTTAACATTACCAAACCTTCCTTCATCATACCAACTTCATCTGTTGTTGGCTCCTTTACTTTAAGAACAATATCAGAATTGCCATAAATATCTGCAGCAGAATTAACAATTTTAGCGCCTGCTTCTTCGAATTCTTTATCAGAAAAATTTGCCTTTGCACCCGCGCCTTTTTGAATTTGAACTTCAAATCCTTGTTTTTGTAATCGTTTAACGGTTTTGGGAGTTGCGGCAACTCTTAATTCGCCAGGAGAAATTTCTGATGGAATGCCAACTTTCATATTAAGTTATATTGGTTAAATTTTATTTATTTTTTGGAAATCAAATAACGCAAAATTTTTGAGAAATTAAAAGGTATTTTTAACAATAGTGCCAGCTTTCCTAAATGTACTTTAAGGTATTGGCATTCAGTTGGTTTACCACCTTTTAAAATAACCCCTTGCTATTTTGCGGATTGAGGTGGATGAAAAACACCCAAGTCTACTTCAGTTTTTTATTATTCTTACCTAAGATCTTGTGATTTAAAGGGCTTACAATCTTTTTTCCGGTTTCTACTTCAATTTGTTTTCTTGTGCTTCCGGCAATTTTTCCGCCGGCATCAGCAATTTTCTTACTTTCATTAAGTGTTTTAGGTTTTTTCTCTTTTGAAATTTCGGTTGTTGTAGCTTCAGCAAGCATATTAAGTACAAGTTCAAGATTAGTCATGTGATCCCTCAAATTATCTTTCTTTAACCCCTTTAATTTTTTATATTCTTTAACGGTTTTTTCACTCCAGCCTTTTGTAATAATGTCAGTAAGTATTGCAAATTCTTGACCTTTTTTGACCCCACGTTTTTCCCATTCATTAGTTAACTCTTTTCTAACCTCAATGCTTTTAAGTCTTTGGTTTATCCAATCTTTAGAATAACCTTTTTGCGAATAATTTTGTAAAGCTCTATCTATACTTAACTCCGGGTTCTCTGTTTCCTCAATACGTTCATATCCTACTTCTGCCAACCATATTTTAAATGGCTCCGCCTTTGGAGATGGAATGGATTGAATTAAACGAAATAATTGTTCGGTGTCAGCAACATCAGTTTCCCTTAATTTCCCATCTTCAGCCTCCATTTTCAACTGTCCGATTTTTTCGGACAGTTCACTGCCTTCAAGCCTTAGCAAGGTTTTAAGATCACTCCAATACTTTCTTGGTCTTTTATTCTCTGTTAATACTTCTATAACATCAATTACAGAAAAATACCATTTTTCTTCGTCCTCATTCCA
>JANYBY010000165.1 GCA_025360565.1 Bacteroidota bacterium | reverse complement strand
GTTCACCGGTAATCCCGGCACGGGCAAAACAACGCTGGCGCGTATTATGGCAAAAGTGTACAAAGCGCTTGGCGTGTTAGAGCGCGGCCATGTGGTAGAAGTAGATCGCGAAGGTTTGGTAGCGGGTTACGTGGGGCAAACCGCAACAAAAACCGCGCATAAAATAGATGAGTCTATGGGCGGCATTTTATTTATTGATGAAGCGTATGCCTTGGCAAATAAAGGTTCATCAAACGATTTTGGTCAGGAAGCCATACAAGTAATTTTAAAACGCATGGAAGATGAGCGCGGTAAATTCGGCATTATTGTGGCGGGTTATACCGAAAATATGCATCTGTTCATTGAAAGTAATCCCGGTTTTAAATCGCGTTTTGATAAAACATTTAAGTTCGAAGATTATAATCCCGAACAACTATGGTTCATCACCAAAAATTTATTGGCCAAGGAAAGCCTTACGCCAACGGGCGAAGCCGAGGCTCATATAAAAAATTATTTAACCGGTGTATATGATAACCGCGATTCGTTTTTTGGCAATGCGCGCTCGGCACGACAAGTTGTGGGCGATGTGGTAATGAAACAAAATTTACGTTTAGCCTCAATGCCTGCGGCTTCACGAAAAAAGGAAGACCTCTCGCAATTGATCTTTGACGATGTAAAACATTTACAAGTTCAAAGCTCGGGCACAAGGCCAAGTTTAGGTTTTCAATTCGGACAATAATGAACCAAAAAATAAAAACCTTACCGCACCGTAAACATTTTGTATCTAAACTTGTACGCAACGCCATTGCAGCCGCAATTGTGCTCACCTTTTCTCTTTTAATTGGTGTATTGGGTTACATGTATTTTTTTAATTTAGGATGGGTGGATGGTTTGTACAATGCCAGCATGATCTTGGCGGGTATGGGTCCGGTTGATACAGCAATTAATAACGGCGGTAAAATTTTTGCTTCGTTTTACGCCATTTACAGCGGTGTTGCATTTTTAACCAGCGTGGCATTGCTGTTTGCACCTATAGCGCACAGGTTTTTACACAAACTTCATTTGGATATTAACGAGTAATGGAACACGGATCTATATGATTATGATTTTTTATGATAAGAAAGATAGTTGAACATACATGATCACATTTTAAAGCAACCATAATGTTTAAAAGAAATTTTTTTCAATTAAATTAAAAAATCTTATTTGATCTTAATCATCATAAAAATCTGCGTTCCATGCCTAACGTTTTAATCCTTTGCGATCATCGCCCCAAGCGCTCGCCCTGCCAGCGTTACCGCTTTGAGCAATATCTTCCTTTTTTGGAAGAGAACGGATTTAAATTTACCTGGTCGTTTTTATTGAATGAAGCGGACGATAAGATCTTTTATTCGCCCGGAAATTTTTTAAAAAAAGTTTCTACACTTTTTAAAACTATTTCTATAAGGCGTAAAGATGTAAGGCGGTTCAAAGATTTCGATATTATTTTTATTCAGCGTGAAGCTTTGTTTTTGGGTTCTTCGCATTTCGAAAAAAAAGCTTTTGCTTCTGGCGCAAAAGTTATTTTTGATTTTGACGATAGCATTTGGCTGGCCGATACCAGTCCCGGAAATAAAAAATGGGAGTTTATAAAAAGGCCGCAAAAATTTTTTACGAATATAAAATACGCGCATACTGTTATTGCCGGCAATAGTTATTTGGCCGATAAAGCAAAACCCGGGAATAAAAATACGGTGGTGATCCCCACAACAATAGATACAAATTTTCACATTCCAAAACCCGAATTGCGCTCTTCCGAAATTATTACAATAGGCTGGAGCGGAAGCATCAGCACTATAAAACATTTTGAGATCTTAATTCCTGTCCTGAAAAAAATAAAAGAAAAATACGGCAATAAAGTGCAGTTTAAAATTATTGGTCAAAAAAATTATACAAACCTCGACTTAAATATTATTTCGGTTGAATGGACAGAACAAACCGAGGTGAACGAATTAAATAGTTTTGATATTGGTATAATGCCTTTGCCAAACGATGAGTGGGCCAGCGGCAAGTGCGGTCTCAAAGGCTTATCGTACATGGCTTGCGGGGTGGCCGCAATAATGAGTAATGTTGGCGTGAATAACCAAATAATTAAAAATAATGTGAATGGAATTTTGGTTAACGATGATGCCGAATGGTTTCAAAAACTTTGTTTGTTGATAGATGATAAAGATCTGAGGATTAAACTTGGGGAAGAAGGAAGAAAAACGGTGATTGAAAACTATTCGGTTGA
>JANYBY010000131.1 GCA_025360565.1 Bacteroidota bacterium | reverse complement strand
CGATCTGTTGTAAATCTCGGCGAAATTAAAACTGATTTTGCTCCAAAATTATTGGTAATGGAAATGCCAAAGCAAAGAGGCGAAAAAATGGTGAAATATAATTACCCTGATAACTATAAATTAAATAATGCCAATAAAACTGCGAGCCCGCCATTGAGCTCCCTTACCTTAGGACAAAGTTTTTCGGCAAATAATTGGGGATTGAGTACGCCTAATGATAACGACATGGCCATTTCCGATTCGGGAATTGTAATTTCGGTTATTAACACAAACATTTATGTAAAAAATACCATCACAAATTTTACCAACAGTTTTAAATCATTAAGTGTATTTACGCAACCGGTAAATAATAATCATCAGGAATTCGATCCAAAGGTAATGTACGATCCTTTAAGAGACCGCTTTGTTTTGGTTTGCCTTGTAGGTTTTGTAAATACAACCAGTAAAATTGTTATCGGTTATTCGCAAACAAGTGACCCAAACGGAAATTGGAATTTATATACCTTGCCCGGCAATCCGCTAAATAATAGTTTGTGGACGGATTACCCGATGATATCTATGACAGAAAAGGAATTATTTTTAAGTGTAAATTTATTGGTAGATAATATGCCTTGGCAAACCGGTTTTGTTGAAACAGTTGTTTGGCAAATGAAAAAAGACAGCGGTTATGCGGGTTTACCGAGTATTGCGGTGTTGCATAACAATATAAAATTTAACGGAAAAAATATTCGCAATTTATGTCCGGTAAAAGGCGGAAGCCAGTTGCACAAACCAAATATGTATTTTGTTTCCAATAGAAATTTAGCCTCGCAAAACGATTCAGTTTTTTTGGTGAATATAACCGATACCATTGGCGCGCCAACAGGAACGCTTACTGCCAAGGTAATGGTATCTAATCAGCCTTATTATTTTCCGCCTCCGGGCACACAAACCGTTATAACCGATTCGCTTGCTACCAACGATTGCCGGAATTTGGGCGCATTTTTTGAGAACGGACAAATACAATACGTGCACAACACGGCAAACCCTTCAAACAGTTTGTGCAGTATTTATTATGGTGTTATTACAAGTCCCGCTTCCGCTTCTCCTGTGGCAACCGGATATATTATTCCGAACGACACGGTAAATTTTGCATATCCAAATATTTCATACGCGGGAAAAAGTAATACCGATAATACGGCCATCATAAGTTTTGATCATGGTTCCCGAAAGATAAACGCTGGATGTTCCGCTATTAAAGCCGATGGATTAGGAAATTATTCACCGGTGTTAAGAATTCAGAATGGCAGTACATATGTTAATTTACTGGCAGGAAGTTTGGAAAGATGGGGCGATTATTCAGGCTCACAATTAAAATACAATAATCCCGGGGAAGTTTGGATAAGCGGTTATAATAGTTATTTATACAGCAATCCATATCCAAACGCGCACAGAGCCTGGGTTGCGCAGATTGGCTTAGATCCGGGGCTTTTACTCTCGGCAAAAAATACGGCAAAGGAAACAAATGCCGGTGCTTTGGTTTTTCCTAATCCCGCAAAAGATATATTTAGCGTGGAGCTTAATTTAACTCAGCCCGAAGATCTTACCTTTGAATTGTTTGACCAACAAGGAAAATTAATTAAAATACTTTTGCAGGAATGGGTTAAAATAAAGTACAATGTTTTCAGTTTCAATACCCGCGATCTAAATGCCGGACTTTACATTTTAAAAATTACCGGAAATAAAACGAGTATTACTAAAAAGGTGGCGGTGAATTGAAAATTTGTTAATGAGTTGTAAGCGACTCATTTTTTTAATAATGACAATTTTGTGAACATGAAAAAATCATTACTTCTAAGCCTTATCATTTTTATCAAATTTATCTTGAAGGGTCAGGACTTTTCCGGCAATTATGACTTAAATTTTGAGAATTCTACATTTTTTAATCACATTGTTATACCCACGGGCTCAAATAATAAATGGCAAATCGGAGCGCCCCAAAAAGCAGTATTCACAAGCGCCTTTTCACCAACTGCAGTTATTGTGACTGACAAAATAAGCCCTTATACTATAAATGACACTTCAATTTTTATAATAAAAAACACCGTAGGTGATGGTTTTGTTTATCATCATACGGCTATTCTTGCCGGAAAGTATTTTGTAAACTCTGATAGTTTAACAGACTTTGGAAAAATTGAATTCTCACCAAATAATGGTGTAACATGGATAGACCTAATTAATACCGTTACATATTCCGCCTCTATTGATTGGGTAATTAAACCAACTTTGACCGGGAATTCCCTGGGCTGGAAAGACTTTTACGTAAATATTGCGCAACTTGGTCCTATTTTCAATATTCATTATGGAGATACAGTTCTTTATAAATTCTCTTTTATTACTGATAATAATCAAACAAATAAGGATGGTATTATGTACGACGACTTCCATTTTGAAGATTATGTTGAATCTATTCCTGAAATTAAAAATGATCATTTAATTTCTATTTTCCCCAATCCGGTCTCCGACATTGTCAGAATTGACGAACTTAAAAATGGTTTTACTCCGGCAATAGAAATGTATGACTTTAATGGACGTTCCGTTTACACAGAAAAAAATTTCAACGGCCAAATTTGTGTTAAAACATTTCCAAACGGACCTTACTTTTTAAAATATTCATACGGCAAATTTGTCGTAATAAAAAAAATTATTATTCAGCATTAAAACTAATTATAACAGCACATTTATTTTTGTAAACGTAAAGTAATGACCAACAATCACAAGTCAATTAAAAATTATTGCCAATGAAAACAAAAATGATGATAGCGACATGTATGCTTGCAGCAAGCTTAAGCGCACAAAAAATTACGAAGATAAAAGGCTTAGACAGTACCCGTCATTCAGTAGGAGGAGTGTGGTATAAAACACCCGGGCATAGAATGGAAATTGAAGGAGTTTATAACGGGAAAGATCTTTTTGTCAGGAATTCATTCGGAAAGTCGGGGATAGGATATTGTATTACCCAGGTGAAAGTGAACGGTAATACTACCATAGATGAGATCAATGCGTCAATGTTCAGGATCGATCTGGAAATACATAAATTGAAACTGAATGACAAAATTAAAATAGTAATCTATTATAAAGATAGTTGTGAGCAAACCGAGCCCCAATTGATGAATCCTGGTGTTATAAGACAAAAAGACCCGACGGGAAATAATGCAATAGTAATGGAAGGAAAGAATTTTAACTCAAGTTTATTGGTTGTAAATCCGCGTGCCGGCAAAAATTACGGGATCAAAGAAGTATTGGTAAATGGAAAAAAAGTTGAATCAATTCAAAAGGATATTTTTGAAATAAATTTTTATAGAATGGGGATCAATTATGAAGAAAAAATAAAAATAGAATTCAAATACGAAGACGGCTGCGAACCTTTTGTAATAAACCCTGATGTGATCAGTTATTGATTTAAGATGAAACAGGCCTTGATCAAAAAATTTTGACGGCAAAAATGGCGGAATATGAAAAAGAAGGTGGCAGAAGTTTCAATAATTCTGATTGTTTCAATGGCCTGCGCCTTATTGTTTCCCAATTTTATAAAGTACAATCAAACAATTAAATGGCCGGGCATGCATGATTTTACAATATGGACCATTGTAATTTTCGCATTCATATTAATGTTGTTTTATACAACCAGATCAACAGAAAAAACGGTAAGGTTGCCGGACGGATTCCATGAACTCTTCAACTCCAATAACCAAATCACAAAAAAGGGTATGTTTGAAGCCGGCAAACAAGTTAGCGGTACAAAACATGTTTACAAAAACGACGGAACTCTCTCCCATATTGAAACATGCGTAAATGGTGAATACGACAAAGAGGTTTAAAAAGATACCCGTTAATTTAAATCTCATTTTACCTATTCTTAAATCGATGTGTTAAAAAAATCGCAATGTATAAAAAGCACAAATTTTAACACTATTTTCTAATAAGAATCGGAATTATTTGGAATCTGATTCCAAATAATTCCATAATACACAGGCGATCAAAGTCAGAAAAGAAGTACAGGAACCGAAGTGATCAACTGGCGAAAATTGATTGGCAGAGATCTGTAAGGGGACAGCCAGATCGTCTTTGCGGCCCGCGTGGATTAATAACCAGGGTGGCGGGGTGAACAATCGTTTTGAATGATTTCAGGAATTAATTTTAAAAGATTGCTTCGCCGCAATTCAACACTGTCAAGCGGCTCGCAAGGACGTCGTTGTATGACGAGGATAATTTTCTTTGCGCCCTTTGCGGTTAAATTCTACTCCGTGAAACTCGGTGCTCTCTATGTCTCCGTGGTTAGTCTCTACAACCCCAGCAAAATCTCTTCCGGCAATTTACCGCCAAATAAAATTCGGCTCGGATTTTCAAGCATTTCTTTTACTTTCACTAAAAAGCCAACGCTCTCGCGTCCGTCAATAATACGGTGATCATAACTTAATGCAACATACATCATCGGGCGGATCAAAACTTGTCCGTGCACCGCCATTGGTCTTTCAACCACATTGTGCATTCCTAAAATAGCGCTTTGCGGCGGGTTAATAATTGGTGTACTCATCATACTTCCAAAAACACCGCCGTTGGTAATGGTAAATGTACCGCCTTCCATTTCAGGAATTGTTAATTTTCCATCGCGGGCTTTGATAGCAAGATCTTTAATTCCTTTTTCAATATCGGCAAGGCTCATTAATTCGGCGTTGCGTAACACCGGTACCATTAAGCCTTTTGGCGCGCTCACCGCAACACCAATATCACAATATTTATTATACACAATTTCTTCTCCGTCAATCATACCATTAACCGCGGGGTAATGGTATAACGCTTCGCAAACTGCCTTCGTAAAGAAACTCATAAAACCCACATTGGTACCGTAAACTTCTTTAAATTTATCTTTGTAGCGTGCGCGTATATCGTAAATAGCGCTCATGTCAACTTCATTAAACGTAGTTAACATTGCCGTTTCATTTTTTACTGAAACCAAACGTTTGGCAACTACTTTGCGCAGCGATGTCATTTTAATACGGGCTTTATCTCTGCCACCTTGCCAGCCATTGCCCAATACTTTTGCAGCAGTAGGCAAACCGTTAGATAAAGCGGATAACACATCTTGTTTGGTAATGCGTCCGTCTTTTCCGCTGCCATTCATCTGGCCGGATTTAATATTATTTTCCGCCATTATTTTAGCAGCCGCAACGCTTGGTGTGCCTGTTGCGTAGGTTGAACTTGTAGAAACTTCTTTCTTTGGTTCCGCTTTCTTTTCAACTACGGCCTCAGTAACAACAGCTTCTTTTTTATCCTCAACTTTAGCTTTCGCTTCGGGTTTAAACGAGTCGTCTATTTTCACAACTACTTGTCCAACCTTTACGGTATCGCCTTCAGCAGCGAGCACTTCAATTTTTCCGCTTACTTCGGCGTTTAAAGTTAAAGTGGCCTTATCAGAATCTACTTCTGCCAGCACTTCATCTTTTTCAACTATATCACCGGTATTTTTTACCCATCTCGCAATGATTACTTCGGTAATTGATTCTCCCGGGCTCGGTACTTTTAATTCTATTATTGCCATATTTATTAATTGTTATTTATTACTATCTCTTTTTTCTTTTTTTCCATTTTCCAGGGTTATCATGTAAATGAAGAGCCGCTGTAAGAATTATTTCTTTTCCATCTATGAAATAGTAGATTCCATATGGAAATTTCTGTATGTTAATTTTTCTTGCCCCCTCTTTGTCCAGTTTAGAAAATAATTGCGGATCCCTTTTAATTATATTTATTGCCGCCTCTATACATATAAAAAACTCTTTTTCCAAACCCTCCCTTTGAAATGAATACCAAAAACTTGATTCAACAACATCGCTTTCAAAGTCGGGGGTAGTACTAACCAAGTACATAAGTTATTTTTTTAAAAATTCTTTTTTGAATTCTTCCCAACTTCTTTTTTTTGAAGGGTTTTTTCTATAGTCTTCCATTCTTTCTTTAACAATGTTTAAATTTTTTTTGTTTTCAGAAATACTTTCTTCTGCAATACTATCCCATATTTTTTCGACAGCCAATATCTTTTCGGCAACAGATCGTTTCAATAGATCATTTAAACTTTTATCTTTTATTTTCCCCATAAATTTACTTCACCAATACTTTACTAAAAATACTTGTCATTATTTCTTCTAATTCCGCTAAATGGCGTTTTGCAAAACCGGTTGCAGGGCTTGCGGCGGCATCGCGACCAACGTATTTTAAATTCAGCGATCGCAAATTATTATCTACAAACCTCCAGGGGCCCATGTTTTCAGGCTCTTCCTGAACAAATAAATAATTTTTTGCTTTGCTGTATTTTTTCAAAATAGCGTCAATCTGTTTTTTAGGGAAAGGATATAGTTGTTCCAATCTCACAAACGCAATATCATCCGCCCCTTCTTTTTCTCTGCGCTCTATCAGATCGTAAAATATTTTGCCCGAACAAAATGCAATGCGCGTTACTTTTTTCGCGTCAATGTTATCATCTAACACCTCTTTAAAATTTACTTTT
>JANYBY010000103.1 GCA_025360565.1 Bacteroidota bacterium | reverse complement strand
TTGTTGCACGAGGTATTATGATGCTAAAAACGGTTAACGTTACTTATCAACTTACCGGCGGGCAGGCTATGCCTAACTTTAAACCGTTCTCTCAATTTATGGGAATGGATTTTGCAAACAACCAGGCGCCGGGTTTTTTATTTACAACCGGATTAACTGATAAAAAAATAAGGGAGAGAAGTGCTGACAATGATTGGCTGGTAAAAGTTCAAAACCAAACCACCGCTTACACTTACCTTTCAACTAAGGATCTATCCTTCCGCGCAAGCCTTGAGCCGCACGGAAGTTTAAAAATAGATCTTACCGCGAATAAAAAAGAGACCACCAACACCAGTGAGTTCATGCTATACAACGACACACTTAAAAACACCTATCACGATAAACATTTTATATTTGATGTGAGTAAAAACTCTACCGGAAGTTTTAATATTTCCACTTTTTCTTTCTTTAATTCATTTAAGGATGGAAAAGATCCTGTTAACTCAAAATTGTTTAACGACTTTTTGAGCGAGAGAAGGAATGTGGCAAACCAATTAGGTGCGGCTAATGCGCAATCATCTTCCAATCCGCTTGGTTCTGCAGGATCTCAAACCTATCAGGCTATTGGTTCCAGTAGCGTTTCAAGTTATGTTGACGGTTATCAGGATAATCAGCAGGACGTTCTGTTAGGGGCCTTTTTGAGTATATATGGCGGCAAAAAAATAAAAAATTATAGCACCACAAATATTTTTCCAAAAATACCAATTCCAAATTGGACTATAAGTTGGGACGGTATAGGTAAATTGCCTCAGCTTAAAAAAACATTCAGAAGCGTAACTATAAGGCATGCCTACCAAAGTCAGTATAATATTAATGGTTATAGCAATAATCTTTTATTTACGGGCGGAAGTCCAAACGACCCTCAGCAAACTTCGCGTGCGCCGGTTTCGGTTTCTACAGGCTCTACAGTTTTTAATTCAAACTTTGTGCCTTATTATAATATTAACGCGGTAACCTTAACCGAAAATTTTTCGCCACTTGTTAAATTCGATTTTCAATTTGTAAAGCAAGGTTGGTCGGCCAATGTTACTACTAACCGCACAAAAAGTACCAGTTTAAATATTACCGGCCCTCAAATTATTGAAACCAAGGGGCAAGAATATATTGTGGGTATAGGTTATATGTATCCTAAATTAAAAATACCGGGCGTTAAAATTCAGGGTAAAGTATTAGAGAGTAATTTAACTGTGAAGGTGGATATAAGTTACCGTAAAAATATTTCTGTTATAAGGCGTATTTCGGATGGTATAAGCATTCCAACCGGTGGTACAAATATTATTACTTTGCGTTCGTCGGCCGATTATGCCTTAACTCCAAATATTAATTTGCGTTTGTTTTACGATTGGATAAAAACCAAACCGCAAACATCGGCTTCTTTTCCAACAGCAAATGCTACAGGTGGATTTAGTTTGAGGATCAATTTCCAGTAAACATTTGAAATTGTATGCCGCGGATTTCTCAGATTTCACGGATTATTTATAAATGAAAGATAATTACGCTCAAAAGTGAGCGTTTCGGTGTAATCCGTGCAATTCGCGGCATTTTTTTTTACCCATTTGTTTGGCAAAATAAAACAAACAATTACATTTGTACCACTAAAAAACAAATTATGGATTTTCCTTCGGATTTAAAATACACTAAAGACCACGAGTGGGTAAAAATTGCAGGCGATGTTGCAACAATTGGTATTACAGATTTTGCTCAGCGCGAATTAGGTGATATTGTTTATGTAGATGTAAGCACAATTGGCGAAACATTAGATAAAGAAGCGGTTTTTGGAACTGTAGAAGCTGTAAAAACCGTAAGCGATCTATTTATGCCTTTAAGCGGCGAAGTGTTAGAGGTAAATAAGGATATTGATTCCTCACCTGAGATCGTTAACACCGATCCTTACGGAAAAGGCTGGATGATAAAAATGAAAATTACGAACGCCGCCGAAGTAGGCGAGTTGTTAAGTGCAGATGATTATAAAAAATTAATAGGAGCTTAAAAATAGATGGTAAAATTAAAAACCCTTTCATCCGCCGAGGAGAGAGGGTTTTTTTGTTTGGTGAATTTTCTCGCATTTTCTCGCAGAGTAACGCAGATCAAAAGCAGATCAAAACGTAGAGCTTCGCAGAGTTATTCTGCGTTACTCTGCGAGAAAATAACAATATGAAAAAACTAATTTATAATAATTGCGGTCTGTTCTCAGTAATTTGGGCAATAACTATTTTGTTACTGTGTTCAACACCCGGGCAATTTATACCAAGCGTTTCCTGGCTCGAATTATTAAGTTTTGATAAATGGGTACATGCTTCAATATTTTTTGGTTTAAGCACTCTATTATTTATTGTCGCCATAAAAAAAGCGCAGTCAGTCCCTTTCGTTTTTATTTATTTATTCAGCTGCATTGCTTACGGCGGTTTGCTTGAAATAATGCAGGCAAAGTTATTCAGCCACCGCAGTGGCGATTGGCTGGATTTTATTGCCAATAGTTTTGGATGTTTTGTCGCGGTGTTGTTTTATAAGAAACTAAAAATCGTATTTAGTGCTTTGAAATAAACGCTAGTCCTTTTTCTTTTTAAAAAAGGAAAATAAAAAAGCAAGTAACCACAAAAAGATCAAACCGGTCAATATCCATAAACCGATCTTAAACTGATCCCACACTTCTTCTTCGGGGTATTGCTGCCACGAAATAATAAGCGCTTTAGGATCTGAAATAATGTGAAAATCTTTTTCCGCTTGTTTAATTGCTTTTAAATATAGATCATCTTCTTTGCAATCAGCCACACGCATGATCAAAATTCCGGCTCTAAAATTTTTATTCCATTGCGGGTCAACTGTAAAACGTTCGAAAGCCACCCAAACATTTATAGGATTTTCTTCTGCCCACGAATCTGTTACCAAAGGTGCGGCGCCAATATCAATAGTTGTACTACCCGATCTTGCGCGGGCAGCGCGGTAATAATGCGAGCCGCCTTCGTATTTTGAAATTATTCTGCCATCCGTAAAATGAAAATATCTTTTATCGAAATGTTTAGGCGCTTCATTAACCGATATGCCGGAAACAGAAGGAGGCTTACTGATAATTCCTTCCCATACAACTGAAGAAAAACCAATTGTACCCAAAATAAAACAAAAAATACCAATGATTATGGCCCAAGTCATGGCTTTTGCATCCTTAGATTTGAAAAGGGTTACCGAAATAATTATCGGAACAAGTATCGCGAGAAAAAGTAAAATAATAAAAGCCGCGTCGTTTTTAAAATTAATGGCCTGAAAAATAATTCCGAAAATTAACCCGGCAAAAAGCGTAACACGCAGGTAAAAAACGCCGAAAAATATATTTTTATAAAAACCCATTTGTTGTAATTACTTCTTTTTTTTCCTTAAAACAATTCTCAAAATTGGCAAGGCCGTAATAATTATCAGTGCAATAAAAATATAACTCATGTAATTGGTTATTTGCGGAAAGAGCTGTACTAAAAAATATCCAATACTTGTTAAACTGATTATCCACGCAAAACCACCGATCAAATTAAAGAGCATAAATTTTTTAAGATCAACTTTTATAACGCCGGCAATAATGGGCGCAAATGTTCGAATGACCGGTAAAAATCGGGCAATTATTAAGGTTAAGTTGCCGCCGTATTTCGCGTAATAGTTTTTGGTTGTTTCAATGTGGCTCTGTTTAAAAAGCAAACTATCTTTTTTGGAATATAATTTTTCACCCGCCCTTTGGCCAAACCAATAACCAACAGTGTTGCCAAGCACCGCTGCAAATGTCATAAGTACGATAAGCACAAAAAAGTTAACGTTTAATAATTCGGGTTTGGCTTTACATAAAATTCCTGCCAATAAAATTAAATTATCGCCGGGCAAAAAAAATCCGATCAAAAGACCGGTTTCCGAAAAAATAACCAATAACAATAACCACAATCCTCCATAATTAATAATGCTTTCGGGATCGGTTAATTGTTTTAAAAATTCCCACATGCTTAGGCTTTAGCGTCCTTATCTTTGGCGCCAACCGTATTTATCCAATCGGCAAAAGGCAGGTTGTTTTCTTTGTTGGCAATTGCGGCTTTAATATCTTCAATTTTCCCCTTAGGAATTGAGCTAATTAATTTTTTGGTATAATCCGATTTAGGATTATTGTAAATTTCATCCGCGTCGCCAATCTCTTCAATTTTTCCTTGCTGCATCACCACCATCCGGTCGCTCATAAATTTTACAACACTCAAATCGTGGCTGATAAAAATATAAGTGAATTTAAATTCGTTCTTTAATTCGTTCAATAAATTTAATACTTGCGCTTGCACACTCACATCTAAAGCACTTACGCTTTCATCGCAAATAATAAATTGCGGGTTTAATCCTAATGCCCTCGCAATACAAATCCTTTGACGCTGCCCGCCGCTGAACTCGTGCGGGTAACGGCTAAAGAATGAGCGATCCAATCCCACTTTATCCAACAGTTCATGAACTTTATCGCGGCGTTGAGTATTTGTTTTTAAAATGCCGTGTACTTTCATTGGTTCCATAATGGCATTACCAACTGTTATGCGCGGGTTTAAGGATGAATACGGATCCTGAAAAATGATCTGCATATCTTTTCTGTGCAATCTAAAATCACTTTCCTTCATGCGAATCAATTCCTGACGCTTGTAAAATATTTTTCCGCTTTTTACTTCGCACAATTTTAAGATCGATCGGCCTAATGTTGTTTTGCCACAGCCGCTTTCTCCAACCAATCCAAGGGTTTCGCCTTCGTAAACATCAAGCGTTACATCATCTACCGCTTTTGTATAGGTTAATGGTTTGCCGAAAAGTGTTTTTGTAGCGGGGAACCATGTTTTTAAATTTTGAATCTCAAGGATCTTATCTCTTTTGTAAAGTTCTTCGTGGCTTTTTTTACGTTCATCCGCGGTAATTGCAAGGCTGTCAACAGCGTCCCAAACATTTTTGCTTAACTCTTCCACTTCACCGCTTTTACCGCGGCGCATAAAATCACTTACAACCGGCAAACGTTTTAAACGCTTATCTAACGGCGGGCGGCAAGCCAATAAACTTTTTGTATAGGGGTGTTTTGGGTCTGCGAATATTTGTAATACAGGGCCTTGTTCCACAATTTTGCCTTTGTACATTACTACAACGGTATCGGCCAATTCTGCAATTACGCCAAGATCATGTGTAATAAATAAAATACCAATATTTTTTTCGCGCTGCAATTTACCCATTAGATCTAGAATGGTTTTTTGTACTGTAACATCAAGCGCGGTAGTTGGTTCGTCGGCAATTAAAATATTCGGATCGCAGCTCATGGCCATAGCAATCATTACGCGCTGTTTTTGTCCGCCCGATAATTGATGCGGGTAACGGTGCATCATTTGTTCGGGATTGGGCAATTGTACTTCGGTAAATAATTGAAGTGTTTTTGCACGCGCTTCTTTTTTACTAATTTTTTTATGAAGCAGCAAACTTTCCATTACCTGATTACCGCAAGAAATAACGGGGTTCAGCGAGGTCATGGGCTCTTGAAAGATCATGGCAATTTCGTTGCCGCGGTAATAGCGCATATCGTCGTTCTTGGTCTTAACAAGATCAACGGTTTTCCCTTCCTTAGTATGATAAATTATTTCACCTCCGGTAATTTTACCAGGGGGATTTGGAATAAGCTGCATAATGGAAAGGGAGGTAACTGATTTTCCGGAGCCGCTCTCGCCAACAATGCCAATGGTTTCGCCTTTGTGCAGGGTAAACGAAATATCGTTAACAGCTTTTACAAACTCATCTTCAGTTTTAAACTGGGTAACTAGGTTTCGTACTTCTAAAAGAGGCTGTTTTTCCATTTCAATAAAGGCTAAAGAAAGTGATTTTTTTTGAAATTTAAAAGGGGGATTTCGATTAAAACCCCTTTGGGACGGACGATAGCTTTATTTTGGTATAAATGCCTTTGTAAAATAGCCGAAAAGGCCGTTTGTATTGACTTTTTTCTTATGTTAAACCTGCGGTTGGTAAGTCTAAAAACACAAGGTCTAGAGCCAGTTATTAAAGATATAAAGGTATTAATTATGCTAAAGCAGGGGTTTCTATAAAGCCATTAATTGGATTTATAGAAACTCCTGTAATATTATTGGCTTCAATCTTTTCTTTTAGTTTTTTAGCGATAAAAAAATCATAGTTAAAAGCACAGAATCTAAAAAGATTTGTGTTGAACGGAAATTTAGCCCCTAAATAAAAAAAATTAGGATATAGTAATTCAGCACCAATGGTCAACTCTGAATGAACTTTTACTAAATCTGCATAAGTATTAATATCAGCTTTTAACTCCTTTATTTTTTTACCTAGAATGTCCCCTATATAAAAAGTAGACTTACGATAGTTAATAAAATCCCTTAAACAAGAAGCAGAGTGGAAATAATAATAGTCGGGAATTTCCTTATCGTTGCTAAATATCTTTACGTCGTAAAATTTGCAGTCATTAACATTTGATTCTTCAAAAATACCTTTTAGCTTTTTGCTTATTATAAAACCATTATAAAATTGACTACTCATTAGGTCTGACAAAATCGCACCCTTATATAATTCTAAATAATCAAAAGGAAATAAATTGTCAGGCGGATATAAATTATCTTTAGCTCGATTAATTATGAATAATGGATTAGGCTCTTTTTTTTTTGGATTTTTCCAAACGATTTGTCTATCGACACTCCCCGTTTCATCCGTATCTACTTGATGTTTTAAAATAAAATATTCCATAAAATAAATTTGTAATTGGATTGGCCAACGTTGCACCAACGCGCTGGATTTTAAGTCCTGTTCACCTTTTTTTTTCTCTAAATATACTCTTTTCTCCGCTTTTTCTGAACCTGCCTGCCTGCAGATGAAACCCCCCTGAGCCTGGGAGTCCAGCAGTTCCTTAGAACCCTGTTAGAACGGATTCCTCGTGCCTCGGAATGACCATGGATGGTGTTGGGTCATCTCGTCTTGCCTCTCCTAAGTCCTGCCATCTTGCCTCTCTTAAGTCTTGCCGTCTTGCTTCCTCGAAAAGGTGACTTCGAGAACCTCAGTCACCGCGGCCTCTAAAAATAAGTCTTCACCGCGAATTCAAATTGCTCTATAAAGATCTGTTTAAAAGCGCTGATGTTATTTTGCTCGTAAAATATCAGCATTGCTTTTTTATAATCCAATGGATCAACTGTTCGGTAAGAAACAGGGCAATAATTATTACCGAGCAATATGGCATTGCTTACAATGCGGGCTGTTCTTTTATTCCCATCCATAAACGGTTGTATGTAGGAGATAAGGGCCAGCGCCAATAAAGTTTTTGCAAATACGTTTTGCTGCCCATTCACCAAGGCGCACAAGTCTTCCAGCGCTTCCCTGATCTGGAACTCGTTATCAAGAGGTTTGTAATTAGTTCCGGTAATATTTACCAAACGCCGGCGTATGTTGCGCTCAACACCTAACTCTTTTATCAGGATGCTGTGAATATCTTTTATAGAAGAAAGGGAAAGCGGCTCAGTAAAACCGGGCTGAGAAATAATGAAGTCGAGAGCGTCTTTATGATTTAACAACATCACCGCTTCATCTTTTGTTTTATTTCCGGCTGTTTTTTTTTCCAACAGTAAACGTTCGGTTTCAAGCAAAGAATAAGTGTTGCCCTCTATCTGCGAAGACTTCCAACTCAGGTCAATGGCCAAGCGCTCCAGATCTTTTTTGTATTCGGCCTTGGTAAGTTTAACCGTTCTTTTTCTGAATTGTTTGTGCAGGTTATCCAGACCCTTGAGTTCTTTATCGGTAAATAAAGGCGCTGTTCTTAAAGTTTCTCGCAATAATTTATGGTTAAAACGCTCTTTTATTTTTCTTTCATCAATTTCTTTTTTAAAATACGTATCTATATTAACAGGACTGATAATGCTGTAGGTAGATCTATCTGAATATTTTGTGCCTTTTCCCCGGCCGGTGGAATGGATGTGTTTTTGAAGTGTTAACAAAGTGAGCACCCTTTTTACAGTAGCGTAACTCACGGCGTTATCAAGGCTTTCGTGTATTTCTTTTGATGAACACAGTGGATTGTGCCTGATAAAATCAAGCAGCGCGGCGTTTATATCCTTTTTCGACCGTCCCATTTATAGCTCAAAATTAATCAATTTACAGCTCAAAATAAAATTATAATGAGCTTTATTTTTGTAATATTTGCTTAAAATTGACAAAATATGCCTTTTGTGGCTCAAAATTGAATAAATGTAGCTCAAAATAAAATTATAATGAGCTTGAAATATCTGAAAGGGCTTGCTGAATGTAACACCTGGTTTAGTTTAACAACGTTTAGAACGGATTCCTCCTGCGTCGGGATGACTGCAAAATGTTTTGGTCTTGCCGTCGTGCCTCTTGTTGTCTTGCAGTCTTGCAGTCTTGTCTCTGTGGTATGTGACTTCTAGAACCTCAGTCACCCGTGGATGCTAGGCCCTACAACCCAAAACAAACATACTTAATATCCTCCCCCTTAGCGCTGAACAAGCCTTCGTAATAGGTTTTTATGTTTATCAGCTCTTGTCTGTCGACCGGACAATTTTTATACAGATCGTTGGTGTGCCAAATAATATTCAGTTTATTTTCTTTTAGCACTTCTAAAGTAAATTCGTACAAACTTGTACTATCTGTTTTTAAATGAATGAGCGCATTTGGTTTAAGAAATTTTTTATACCTGTTTAAAAACAAAGGATGCGTTAAACGTTTTCGCTCGCGTGTTTTTTGGGGTTGCGGATCAGGAAATGTGATCCAGATCTCATCAATTTCATTTTCGGCAAAACAATGGTCAATAAAATCAATTCGAGTACGCAAAAAACCAACATTGCTCAAACCCATATCCAATGCCTGTTTGGCGCCTGTCCAAATGCGGTTACCTTTAATATCCACGCCAATAAAATTTTTTTCAGAATGATTTTGTGCCAGGCCAATGGTGTATTCGCCTTTGCCGCAGCCTAATTCTAAAACAATGGGGTGGTTGTTCTTAAAAAAATCGCTTTGCCATTTCCCTTTCATCTCAAACCCGTCCGAAATATTTTCAAAAAAAAACTTGAAACAATTTTTAAATGTTTCTAACTCCGAAAATTTTTCTTGTTTGCTTGGCATATGGTTTTTAACCGCAAAGACACAAAGAAGGCACAAAGTTCGCTATGAAAAATACTTTGCGAACTTTGCGAAAAAACTTAGCGTCTTTGCGGTTAAGTTTTAATTTAATTTGTTTTCGATGCTGGTATTATACGGCTTAGCAAAATCTGCAATGCTTCCGTAATTAGTTCCGTCTATTACGATCCCTTTTCCTTTTACTGTGCCAATATTTTCAAAAGCAACCCCTGAGTTTTTTAATTCTGCTTCAAAATTTGTTTTGTTGGCAGCCGAAACGCTAATAATAGCGCGGCTTTGGGCCTCACCAAATAAATAAGCATCTTTTCTTAAAGATGAATTTGTTTTGATCTCAAAACCCAGATCTTGTATCATGGCGCTTTCCAATAAAGCCATAAATAATCCCCCGTCGCTCAGATCATGTGCCGAATGAATTAAATTTTTCCGGATCACCGCGCTAATTCCTTTTTGTAAATTATATTCCTCATCTAAATTAAAATAAGGAGCAGGTGTATTTTTTAATTTATGAAATGAATAAATATATTCAGACGAAGAAATGTCGTTTACTTGTTTACCTACCAAATAAATAAGATCGCCTTCGTTCTTAAAACCTAATGGGGTTTGAAATTTTTTGTCTTCCAAAATTCCTATCATACCAATAGTAGGAGTAGGAAAAACAGGGCCTTCGTAACTCGACTGATTGTAAAAACTCACATTTCCTCCTGTTACCGGTGTTTGTAATTTAGTACAAGCCGAACCCATTCCTTTAATTGCTCCAACAAATTGCCAATACACTTCGGGGTTGTAGGGGTTTCCAAAATTTAAACAATTGGTTACTGCGCTTGGTGTGCCACCACTGCAAACAATATTACGCGCTGCCTCGCAAACCGCAATAGCACAGCCTATTTCAGGGTCGGCATTAACGTAACGACTGTTGCAATCTACCGTCATTACCAAAGCTTTTTTACTGCCTTTAATATTTACAATGGCGGCATCGCTCGGGTTATTGGTACTCATGTTAACGGTTCCCACCATGCTGTCGTACTGATTATAGATCCAGCGTTTGCTGGCAAGATTTGGGTGCGATGCCAAATACAACATCACTGTTTTGAGATCAGTTGGTTCTTTAACTGAATCGATCTTAAATTTTTTTGATTCCGCGTAAGATGCGGGTTCTTTGTATTCGCGCGTATAAACCGGGGCATCGCCGCCAAGTACTAAAGATATAGCCGGCACCTCCGCCACTTTTTCGCCGTGAAAAAAATATTTTAAAGAGTTTCCTTTTGTTACTACGCCAATTTGTTCGCAATTCAGATCCCATTTATCAAACACTCTGAATACTTTTTCTTCCTCTCCTTTTTTTACCACTATCAACATGCGTTCCTGCGATTCGCTCAATAATATTTCAAATGGATGCATACCTGCTTGCCTTGTTGGAACTTTATCTAACCAAATTTCCATGCCATGTTCGCCCTTGGCGCTCATTTCGCTGGTGCTGCAGGTAATGCCCGCCGCGCCCATATCCTGCATACCAATAACAGCGCCGGTTTTAATAATTTCTAAACTTGCTTCCAACAATAATTTTTCCTGAAAAGGATCGCCTACTTGCACAGCCGGCAGATCTTTAGCCGATTCTTCGGTAATATTTTTACTCGCAAAAGCTGCGCCCGCTATTCCATCTTTACCGGTGGATGAGCCCACAATAAAAACCGGATTTCCTTCGCCATAAGAAGTAGCGCTAATAGTTTCTCCTTTTTTTACAATGCCCACGCTCATGGCGTTTACCAAGGGATTCACGTTATAACAATCATCAAAAAAAACTTCTCCGCCAACGGTTGGAATGCCAAACGCATTACCGTAATCACCAATTCCTTTTACAACACCCTTTACCAGCCATTTTGTTTTTTCACTTTCAATATTTCCAAAACGCAAACTATTTAATTGGGCAATGGGCCTTGCACCCATGGTAAAAATATCGCGGTTAATGCCGCCAACGCCTGTGGCAGCGCCCTGGTAAGGCTCAAGCGCGCTCGGGTGGTTATGACTTTCAATTTTAAACGCGCAAGCCAATCCGTCTCCTATATCCACTAATCCGGCGTTTTCTTCGCCCGCTTTTACCAGCATGGCCGGCCCGTCTTTTGGCAATGTTTTTAGCCAGATAATGGAGTTTTTATAAGAGCAATGTTCGCTCCACATAACAGAATAAATGGAGAGTTCGGTAAAGTTGGGCACTCTGCCCAATGTGCTTTTTATTTTTTCGAATTCTTCGGGTAACAAACCTAATTCTTTTGCCGTTTCAACGGTTGTTAATTGGTCTTTATATGCGATGGTTGCCATACTTAAAATTAAGCATTAAATATATCGATTTTAGAGAAGGAAAAAGTATTATTTAATAAACATTTCATCAATAGTTTTTTTTATTATTTGGGAACTTACCGAAGTTTAATTTATTAAGTTAAAAATTAATTATAAGTTGGGTTTATATTAAATTGTGTAACAGCCGCGCCAGGGATGGTCCCGATAGCTATCGGGAGGTCTGTTTGAGTTCCTTTGCGGCGGAAGAGGGCGGGGCAAAGAGCGAGTAGTGACAGCCCGGTGCCGATCGGAAAATTAACGGAACGGCAGGCGCCCAATTAATGAAAAGAGCCTTTACAAAAATTTGATAAGTCTTGCTACATACTGAAGGGATTGTTATATTTGGTAGAATTATTTTATCTGTATGTTTTTAAGACCCAATAAGATCGTATTTGTCCTTTTGTTTGTGCTCAGCGGCCACTTTGCAAAATCGCAAAAAATAAAACAGTTTGCCAACGATACCGGTAAGTTTGTAAATGACCTTATTATTTACATGACCGAAAACTCTTTGAATAAGATCGAGGCTCAAGAGTACATGAAAACATTTGAGCGACTTTGGAAAGAAAATATAATTACGGGCTATTATAAAGAAGTTTGTATGAACTCGGCAAACGCCATGCTGGCCAAGCGTATGAAGCCTTACCCTTATTTTTATGGTTATTTTAATACCGTTTTAAGTTGTATCAGCAAAAATAAACCGAGTAATGTGGTTGAAGACTGGCAGGCCTGCGTGAATAAAGTTTTAAAAAGTAAATCCATTTATGGCGCGGCCGAATTTTTTGAAATGAGTGAACGTATTTTTGATAAGAACGCTTTTTACAAAACGCCTTCCTATACTTATTACAGTGTTGAGCCCTCGTTTAAATTTGAGTACGATACTATAGCAAAAGTTATTTTTTCGGATATTACCATGGTTGGTGTTAACCCGCGTGGCGATAGTATTGCGATTGAAGGAACTTCCGGTATTTACTATCCGGCTTGGGGAAAGTTTGTAGGCAAAGGCGGAAAGGTAAGTTGGAAGCGAGCCGGGCTGGATGACGGCGTTTATGCCACTTTAAAAAGATACAGCATTGATTGCAAAACCGGAACTTACGCGAGTGACAGCGCTACGTTTGTGGGTAAACAATTTTTTGATAAGCCACAATTAGGAAAATTAGCCGACAGGGTTATAACAGAGAATGGCGAAAGAACTTACCCGAGGTTTGATTCGTATAGCAAACGTTTAGTTGTACGAAATATTTACCCTGATGTTGATTACGATGGTGGATTTGGTATGCGCGGGCCAAAATTTGTAGGATCCGGCGGCGCAAGCAATCCGGCACGCATTGTGTTTAAACGCAACAATGTAAGGTTTTTAGAGATCAGTGCGAGGGCCTTTGGTATGAGCGAAGATAAAATTGTGGCAAACCCGGCTGCCATTAAGTTTTTTTTAGAAAAGGATAGCATTTTTCACCAAGGACTCGGGTTTACATATCAGGTTGAAAAGCGCACAGTAACTATTGTTAGGGGCGAAGATGGTTTGCAAAAAGTGCCGTTCATAGATTCGTATCACAAATACGATATTTACCTTGAACAAATTGTGTGGAATATTGATGAGCCTTTATTAAAACTTAATTTCCTTCCGAATAATTTTCAGAGCGAAGCTTTTTTTGAATCGGAAGATTTTTATACCAATGCAAAAGCCGAAAGTTTAAAGGGGATGGAAAATGTTAGTCCGCTTCACAGAATGATCGACTATTACAATGCCAACAACAAGCCCGAAACCTTTACTGTTGTTGATTTTGCCAAGTATATAAAAAAACTTGCGGTAGATCTGCGGCCGATCATTTTTAAAATGGCCATAGCGGGTTTGATCTATTATAATCCTGAAACAGATCTGGTAACAGTTAAGCCACGCCTGTTTCACTTTTCAGAGAACGCCAAACACAAACACGATTACGATATCATTACACTTCATTCTGTTTACCCCGGAAAAGATAATGCTACCATGAATTTGCTTAATTATGATATAACGGTTCGCGGTGTTAACCAAGTGCTATTAAGCGATACACAAAAAGTATTTCTTTTCCCGAAACACGGCGAAATGATCTTGAAAAAGAACCGGCAACTCAATTTTAACGGCACTGTTGCCTCAGGTAAATTTGAATTTGTGGGAAAAGATTTTGTTTTTGATTACGATCAATTCAAGATAAAAATGAAAACAATTGATTCCATTAAAATTTATGTTGAATCGAACGAACCCGACGCGAATGGAAACATTGCGTTTAAAAAAGTACAAACGTTAATTGAAAATGTAAACGGTGAGCTGCGCATTGACGCGCCAAAAAATAAGAGCGGATATGGCCGTGCACCAACGTTCCCAAGCTTTAAGAGCTTTAAAGACAGTTATACGTTTTACGACAAGCGCCAAACATTCAGAGGTGTTTACAATAAAGATAAATTTTATTTTAAATTAGATCCGTTTGAAATTGACAGTTTGGATAACTTCCGGAATGAGCGTTTACGTTTTGACGGAACATTTGCATCGGCAGGTATTTTTCCAAGTTTTAGAGAAAGGTTAACATTACAAAATGATTATTCGCTCGGTTTTATTCGTCAAACTCCTCCCGAAGGTTTTCCTGTTTACGGTGGTAAGGCCGTGTTCAATAAAGAAATAAGATTAAGCAATGCGGGTTTACGCGGTGGCGGAGATCTGGATTTTAGTTCAAGCCATTCGGTCGTCCCTGATCTCATCTTTTTTCCTGATAGCGCCAAGGGAATTGCAAATACGTTTGATGTGAAAGAAGGCGATAGTCCCGAATTTCCCAGTGCCCACGGAGACACAGTGAGATTGCGGTTTATGCCTTACACAGAGTTGCTTCAGGCAAGCGATATTAAAAAGCCGTTTAACGCTTACAAAGAACAGGTGAGTTTTAGAGGCAGGTTTGATCTAACAAAAAAAGAATTAACCGGTAACGGAAAAGTAGATTTTGAAAAAGCAGATCTGAGTTCGGGAAAAATTTTATTTGTCAAACGACGGTTCTTTAGCGATACCTGTAACTTCCACTTAAAAGCTTTTGATGAGGAAGGATTTACCTTTAGTACCATAAACGTAAATGCTAAAATTGATTTTGACGCGCGCACCGGAGAATTTATTTCGAATGGTAAAGGTTCGTATGTGAAGTTTGATAAAAACCAGTACATCGCTTATATGGATAGGTTTAAATGGTACATGGATAACGCGGATATTGACCTTGGTGATACGCAGAAAAAAATTGATGTGGACGCGTCGGAGAGCGGTCTCGATCTGGAGGGACCGCAATTTATAAGTGTGCATCCCAAACAGGATTCGCTGCGGTTTATGGCGCCTGGTGCAAAGTATAATTTACGCAAGTACATTATCAGCTGCAAAAACGTGCCATTCATTGATGTAGCCGATGCGCGGATGTTTCCTAATAACGGAGATGTAACCATTTTTAAAAACGCGGTAATGGATACGTTGAGAGAGTCGTCAATTCTCGCGAACAGGATCACAAAGTATCATACCATTCGTAACACCACTACAAATATTTACGGACGGTTCAATTATCGTTCAACGGGTGATTATCAGTATCTGGATGAAAATGACAAGCCGTATTTAATAAAGTTTAAGATGGTAAAACCGGATTCGACCGGACAAACTATTTCGGAAGGTGAAATAAATGAAAAGGCGAATTTTAAATTTAACGATTATTTTAGTTTTGCCGGAAAGGTTTACCTGCAGGCCAATCAGCAGTTTTTAACGTTCGATGGCGGAACAAAGATCGTACACAATTGCGCCGCGGTTGGAAAATCGTATTTGAAATTTACGGGTGAGATCAATCCCAAGGAAATTTTAATTCCAATTCCGAAAAAAGCGGTGGATATGACGGGCACAGCGGTTGGAACAGGATTATTTTATAACGCTGATACAAATAATGTTTACTCAACGTTTTTATCCTTACAAGGCGCCAGGAGTTCTAAGGACCTGATCGAGGCAGATGGTTTGCTTTCATACGATAAGGAAAACGAAATGTATGAAATTTCGAACAAAGAAAAGTTAGCAGAAATAAGTTTGCCGGGCAATTATGTAAGTTTAAAAACAACTAATTGCGTTATTGGCACCGAAGGAAGTTATAATATTAGTAACGACCTTGGGCAAATAAAATTAAAATGCGTGGGTAACGCTCAACATAGTACAGTTAACGATAGCGTTAATTTTAATTTAATGATGGTTTGCGATTTCTTTTTTGAAAGCAGCGCTTTAAAGAAAATGTCAAAAGATTTTGAATTGTACTTAGGAAGTTTAAGTCCTGTTCCTTTTGAAGGAGACCTTTTCAATCATGGAATTATTGAGATCCTCGGCAAAGAGCGCGGCGACAGGGCCCTCTCGGAATTGAACTTATATGGTAATTACAAAAAATTTCCGGATGAATTGGAAAAAAGTCTGGTACTGAATGATGTAAAAATGACTTATAATACAACGGCAAAAGCATATATGTCTGATGGCATGATCGGGGTTGGAAATATTTTGAAGACAGAGATTTTTCGTTACATGAAAGGGAATGTAATGATCACAAAAAAGAGAGGTAAAGATAAGGATGTGCTGGATATTTATTTAGAAGCAGATGCAAACACCTGGTACTATTTTAGTTATTCGAATGGCAGAATGCTTGTGTTCAGTAGTAACGATGCGTTCAACAAAGAAATAAAGGAAATGAAAGGGGGAAATAAAAAGATGAATACTGAGAAAGGACCCTCTTATAGTTTTGACCTTTCAAACGTAAGAAAGAAGGATCTTTTTTTAGACAACCTTAAAAAATACGTGAAAGAAGAAAAAGTGGAGGAAGAAAAATAGTAGAGCAGAATTTAATATTCCGTTTTCATTTCAATGTATTTCAAAAATTCTTTTTTAGTATTTTCTTCGCTAAATTTTCCGCCATAAAAAGAAGTTACCGTAGCCGAATTCTGATCCTGAACGCCCCGTGACGAAACGCACAAATGGCGGGCATCCATAATAATAGCCACATCTTCAGTGCCCAATATTTTTTGAAATTCTTTGGCAATCTGTACGGTTAACCTTTCCTGCACTTGAGGGCGTTTGGCAAAATATTGTACAATACGATTTAATTTTGACAGACCAATTACTTTACCTTTTGAAATGTAAGCTATATGCGCTTTTCCGAAGATGGGCACAAAATGATGTTCGCAGTTGCTATAAAACGTTATGTCTTTTTCAACCAACATTTGATCGTATTGATATTTGTTTTCAAACAATGCCATGTCGGGTTTATTGGCGGGATCTAATCCGCTGAAAATTTCGTTCACATACATTTTAGCAACTCTCTTAGGTGTTCCTTTTAAACTGTCGTCGTTAAGATCAAGACCCAAAGTTTGCATTATTTCGGTAAAATGCTGTTCTATTTTTTTTATTTTTTCTTCGTTGCTCAACACAAAAGCATCTTCTCTTAACGGGGTATCAAAGCCGGTTGACATATGGCCGTTGCCAATTTCATCCGCGTGGGTTCCACTTAAACTTATTTGATTTTCTTTAAGCAGGGAATTCAGCAAAATTTCTTTCTGTTTCATAAAGTGTAATTTTAAGTTCGTAACGTTTGTCAAGTTTTTGTTGAAGTAAATTGTAAATAACCCTGGCAATATTTTCTACGGTAGGATTTAGTGTTTTAAATTCAGCCGTATCCAGATTCAAATTTTTGTGGTCAAACTTTTCGATCACATTTTGATTAATAATATCGCTTAAAATTTTCGTATCAATAACGTATCCGGTTTTTTCATCCACAGTTCCTGTTACTTTTACAATTAATTCGTAATTATGGCCATGGTAATTCGCGTAATTACATTTACCGAAAATAGACGCATTCTCTGCATCGCTTAATTGTGGATTATGCAATCTGTGAGCAGAATTAAAATGCTCTTTTCTAAATATGGCAACTTTACTGTCCATAATTTTAAATCATAAAATAGTTGGTTAGGCTATAGTTTTGATTTCAATTTTTAAAGCACTGTTTCAGAAGTCTGCTGATCAAGTGGCTTTATTGCAGAAACTAATATCTTTTGTTTCTAAAAGTAAAAATACAAAACTTTATTGAGACTAATGTTATATTATTCGCCAAAATATTCTACGCAAATACTTGGGGTTTCGTATAGTTTTACACAGTGTAATTTAACATTTGTAGGTAAATGCGGTGTAATTTGGTTCCAAATGCCAATGGCTAAGTTCTCTGTGCTTGCCAGTTTATCTTTCATAAAACCAACATCCATATTTAAATTTTTATGATCTATTACATCGCATACCTTTTCTTGTAAAATTTTGCTAAGTAATTTCGCGTCCATTAAAAAACCGGTATCGGCATTCACTTCGCCTTTAATGGTAACTATTAATTCGTAATTATGTCCGTGCCAATTGGCGTTTGCGCATTTGCCAAATACCTCACTGTTTTTTTCTTCGCTCCATTTTGGATTGTACAATTTATGAGCGGCATTAAAGTGTTCGTGGCGTGTTAAAAATATCATGTTGCAAATTTAGGGAATCGGAATTAAAAAGCTACGAATTCTTCAAATTACATTAATTAAATTTAAAAAATGCCGTGTATCTGCGAAATCTAAGTTAAAATAGCTGGTAATTCATGCCGAATTATTAATTTTGAAAGTGCCCAAATTTTTAATAGTCGCCGCAACAAAGTTTGAAGTAGAAACACTTTTAAACCATTTTAACGTGAAAGCTATTGGCCATGAAGGCGCCTTCATGAGTGAAGGTGAAATAGATCTATCGGTTATTATTACCGGTGTTGGAATGGTGAATACAGCCTATTATTTAGGCCGGCATTCGCACAATCTTTTTGATCATGTTATCAATATTGGAATTTGTGGTGCATTTAACCGCGATCTCAAAATAGGCGAGGTTGTAAATGTTACCGAAGATGGTTTGAGTGAAATGGGAGCGGAAAACGATATGGAATTTATTAAATACGAAGATCTGAATTTAGGCGGCACAAATCATTATTATAATCAAATTCAATTTGAAAATGCTGAGTTGAATGATTTGAAAAAAGTAAAAGGAATTACCGTAAACACCATTCACGGAAACGGAGAAAGTATTAAAAAAATAGTTTCGATGTATGCTCCTGATGTAGAAAGTATGGAAGGAGCCGCTTTTTTTAGTGGCTGCAGACGTTTATCTGAAAATTATTTTCAATTACGCGGTATTTCGAATTATGTTGAAAAGCGCGATAAAAGCCAATGGAATATTCCGCTTGCCATTAACAATGTGAACAATTTTGCAATCAAACTTATAGAAGATCTCAAATGATAGATTTTCAATTTTCAATTTTCAATTTTCAATTTGCATGAAATTGACATTAGGATATTCCCCTTGCCCTAACGACTGTTTTATTTTTGACGCATTAGTGCATAATAAAATTGATAATGAGGGATTGGAATTTAAAGTGGAGCTGCAAGATGTTGAAACACTGAACCAAAAAGCGTTAAACGGAGAGTTGGATATTACCAAATTAAGTTTTCATGCGTTCGGTTATGTGTTGAATAATTATATTTTGTTAAGAGCGGGAAGCGCACTGGGCTTTAATTGCGGACCCTTATTAGTTCAAAGTGGAAAGTTTAAAGTTGAAAGTTTGGATAAAATGAAAGTAGCAATCCCGGGAAAAATGACAACGGCGAATTTTTTATTGTCGCTCGCGTATCCTGATCTTAAAAATAAAGTAGAATATATTTTTAGTGAGATCGAAGACGCGGTTTTGACAGGAAAAGTAGACGCAGGATTACTCATTCACGAGAATAGGTTTACCTACGAACAAAAAGGATTAAAAAAAATCATGGATCTGGGTGAATATTGGGAATCGCTCATTCACGCTCCTATTCCATTAGGTGGAATTGTGATAAAAAGAAATATGGATATAGACCTTCAGCAAAAAGTGAACAAGCTAATTAAAAAAAGTGTAGAGTATGCCTTTGCCTATCCCGAAAGTTGTATGCCATATGTAAAAGCACATGCGCAGGAAATGAGCGAAGAGGTAATGAAAAAACACATTGCGCTATATGTAAATAAATTTTCAATCGATCTTGGTACCGAAGGAATGAATGCCGTTAATTTAATGTTTAATAAAGCAAAAGAATTAAAACTCTTTAATTACGGGGAAGAGAAATTGGTTATAGATTAACAAGATCGAAGAACATAAGATTTGGCGATCCAATTTACTCGTTTTAAATTCAGATCTGTTTTATCTGTGGAATCCGCGGCAAAATTAAGAGATGCGTTCCCACTTCTGAAAACAATGATCAAATTTATTTTTTTCATCGGCGTGGTGGCACTCTTCCCAAACCAATTTAAATTGTTTTTCGTTAATAGGTTCAATAAACGTATCGGCCTCAAAGCTTGATTTAACAAGCGTTCTGTAAATTTCGGAAGTTTGGGGCATGGCCAATTTAAAAATTTCGGCACCGCCAATAATAAACACTTTTTCTTCGGTACAATATTTTAGAGCGGCTTCAAGCGAGGTGTGAATTTCGGCGCCTGTAACCTTATAATTCTTATTGCGGGTAATAATAATATTTTTCCTCCCCGGTAAAAGCCTGCCAATACTTTCGTATGTTTTTCGGCCCATAATAATAGGGCAGCCCATGGTTGTGGTTTTAAAAAATTTAAGATCTGCGGGTAAATGCCAAAGCAATTGGTTGTTTTTACCGATAGCGTTTTTAACATCTGTAGCTATAATTGCGGCTATAATCATGTTACAAAACTATTTAAATAATTTTCACACACAACAAAATAAGGTTTAATTTTACAACATGGACGGTAAGTTGTTAATTGCACACCCTTTATTGAACGATGGTTTTTTTAACCGCGCGGTAATATACATGACCAATAATAATGATGAGGGTTCTTTCGGATTTATTTTAAATTTTAAAACAGAATTTAAACTGCGCGACATAAGGCCTCAAATAAAGAACGGAAATTTTCCGATATACGAGGGAGGGCCAGTTGCCAAGGATCAATTATTTTTTTTGCACACATTAGGTCAAAAAGTAAACGATAGTTTTCATGTAAAGGATAATATTTATTTTGGAGGTGATTTTAACGACATGCTTCAATTAATTGAACATGGCAAAGTAAAGCAGCACGAAGTAAGATTTTTTATGGGTTATAGCGGCTGGGGCGAAGAGCAATTAGAAAAGGAAATAAAAACCACTAGTTGGATGGTGAATGATCATGACTCGGATGATCTGCTTACGATAAATTATTCCGACCTCTGGAAACAAAAATTGGAAGAAATAAATCAGAACTATGGTATTTTTGCCGAGATAGGGTTTGATCCTTCGGTGAATTAAGTTGCATATCACAAAATTCAAAAAAAAAGCGCCCACTGTTAAGGAGGGCGCTTTTTACGTATAGTAAAATAACTTACTGACTTAATTTAGCGTCAATACTTAATGTAGCATGCGGCACTGAACGTAAACGCTCCTTAGGAATTAATTTTCCGGTTACGCGGCAAATACCGTAAGTTTTGTTTTCAATACGCACCAAAGCATTTTTAAGATTGATGATATATTTTTCCTGACGTGAAGCTAATTGCGCCGTTTCTTCCTTACTCATTACATCACTTCCGTCTTCCAACAATTTAAATGTTGGCGATGTATCGTCAGTTCCATGATTATCATCGTTGCTTAAAGTTTGTTTAAGCAGATCGTAATCGGTTTGTGCTTCTTTTAATTTTTCTAAAATTAATTCTTTAAACTCACCAAGTTCTTTATCGGTATAACGCGAACGATTATCTTTTGTATTAATAAACGGTTTTGGCACACCTTGAATAGATTTTTTAATTAATGGTTTTGAAATATCAATTTGTAACGGGCGGTTACGAATGTATGCTTCCATACTGTTTCCGTGCGATTTACCTTCGCTTTTTTTCCGGCGTCCGCGTCCGCGCTTTTCAGGCACTTCATCTTCGTCCTCTTCCACTTCCGGCGGACCTCCGCCTTCAAGATCAACAATTCCGGCTTCGTCCAAATCTCCAACTAAAACATCTTCGTCATCGGCTTTTTCGTAATCATCTTTTACAACTACATCGCTGTCGTCTTCTTCTTCTTCTGGAATATCGTCATCATCATCGTCCCCTTTTTTGCCTTTCTTTTTGCCTTTAACTTTATCGGCTTTTTTATCTTTCCCTTTTTTGGCAACGGCATCAATGGGTTTACCTGCTGTTTTTTTTGTTATTTCTTTCACTAAAGGTTTAGTATTTTTTTTAGGCTCTTCCTTTTTAATTGCAACTTTTGCAAGAGGCTTAGCCGCTTTCTTCTCTATTTTTTTCGCAACAGGTTTAGCTATTTTTTTTGCAGGTTTTGCAATTGCTTTTTTAGCCGGTTTAGCGGTTTTTTTGACAACAGCTTTTTTGGCAGGCTTAGTTGCCTTTTTAACTTTTTTATCGTTCTTTTTAGCCATGATCTTTACATTAATTAGTTTAATTTTTCAATCGAAATGAGTGTTGTAATAAGCTCGTCCACCTCAATCGTACTGGCATTTTGAGCCGATAAATCTTTTACCAGCTGTAAATCTCCTGTTAATGTTTCAGAGCAAATATAACTCAAATTGTTCTTTATTGCATTATCTAAATTAGCATTTTGTTGGATTTTCACCAAAATTTTGTCTGTCACCTCAAAACCTCTGTCTTTTCTGATGTTTTGTATGCGATTAACCACTTCTCTGGCAAGGCCTTCCTGCTTTAGGGCGTCGCTAAGCGTAATATCCAGAGCTACTGTTAAAGCCCCGCTGTTAGCCACTTTCCAACCCGGAATATCAACCGGAATGATCTCAACATCTTCCGTTTCGAGCACAATTTCGGCCTCGTTCAGTAGTACCGAATACTTACCTTTTAATTCAATTTGGTGAATGATCTTTGCGCCATTTTGCTGCGCGTAAAGCTGAACGGCTTTCATGTGGGCACCACATTTTTTACCCAATGTTTTAAAATTAAGTTTCAGGTTTTTTACAATTGCCGTTTTACTCTCGTCAACAAATTCAATTTCTTTTACATTCACCTCTGCTAAAATCAGATCTTTAACGGCTTCAATTTTGGTTTGAATCTCTTTATCTAAAACAGGAATCTGAATTTTTTGTAAGGGTTGTCGAACTTTTAAATTTTCTTTTTTGCGAATGGACAGGATCATGGAAGAGATTTTTTGCGCCAATTCCATCCGTTGTTCCAAGGCCACATCAATTATTTTTTCTTCGGCTTTTACAAATTGCGAAAGGTGAATGGATTCAAAAGCCAAACGCGGATTGTTTTGAAAACCGTTTTCTTTTAAAGGGGAAGTTAAATTCCGGTACATCCATTCGCCAAAGAACGGCGCTATAGGACACATTAATTGCGCCACTACAAATAAACATTCGTGCAGGGTTTCGTAAGCGGCTTTTTTATCAATACTCATTTCACCCTTCCAAAATCTGCGGCGACTTAAACGTACATACCAATTGCTTAAATGCTCATCAACAAATTCTTCAATATTTCTCGCGGCGCGATGCGGTTCAAAATTCTCAAGCTGTTCAGTCACATCTTTAATTAAACTGTTTAGTTTAGATAAGATCCACCGATCCAATTCCTGACGATCATTAAAGGGAACAGTATTTTTTTCATCGAATAAAAACGAATCAACATTTGCGTACAATGCATAAAAACCATAAGTGTTGTACAAAGTGCCAAATAATTTGCGTTGCACCTCTGCAATTCCATCTGCATCAAATTTCAAATTATCCCACGGTGCGGCATTGGCTATCATATACCATCGAGTGGCATCGGCTCCGTATTTATCCATTGTAATAAAAGGATCAACGGTGTTGCCCAAACGTTTGCTCATTTTATTACCATTTTTATCCAATACCAAACCGTTTGAGACAACATTTTTGTACGCAACCGAATTAAAATTCATGGTGGCAATTGCATGTAGTGTAAAGAACCATCCGCGGGTTTGGTCTACACCTTCGGCAATAAAATCTGCCGGAAAATATTTTTTTCCCTCAATTAATTCTTTGTTCTCAAAAGGGTAGTGCACCTGCGCATACGGCATAGCACCGCTATCAAACCAAACATCGATGAGATCGGGTTCGCGGAATAATTTTTTTCCGTTCTTCTCCAAAATAATTTCATCGGCATAAGGTTTATGCAGATCGAATGTTTCGTAATTTTCTTTGCTGAAATTTCCGGGAACAAATTTTTCTAAGGGATTGCTTTTCATCGTGCCTTTTGAAAGGGCATTTGCAATTTCTTTTTTTAATTCTTCGGCGCTGCCAATAATAATTTGTTCGGTTTTGTCTTCGCTGGTCCAAATAGGAATTGGAATTCCCCAAAAACGTGAACGCGATAAATTCCAGTCATTTAAATTTTCCAACCAATTGCCAAAACGCCCGGTGCCGGTTGATTCGGGTTTCCAGTTAATGGTTTTGTTCAACTCGATCATGCGGTCTTTTGCCGCAGTAGATTTAATGAACCACGAATCTAAAGGATAATATAAAACAGGTTTATCGGTTCGCCAGCAATGCGGATAACTGTGCTCGTAGGTTTCTTTTTTAAAGAGTTTGCCTTCTTCCTGTAATTTTAAAACAATGCGTTCGTCAACACTGATGTAAGCTTTAAGATCTTTTATTTTTCCGGCAGCTTCTAAAACTTTTTTCTGTTTTTCGAATTCGGTTTTTTTCTCCTCGTCGTTTAAATAGGCTTCTTTTACAAATTCTTCGCCGTACAAAAAAACGCCGTCTTGTACTTCGGGTAAAAACTTTCCGCGTTTATCAACTAAAGTTAAAGAACCGATATTATTTTGTTTGGCAACACGAAAGTCATCCGCACCAAAGCTCGGTGCAATGTGCACAATGCCTGTGCCATCGGTGGTTGTGACAAAATCTCCAACCAAAACTTTAAAGGCATCGCCTTCGGGTTTTACAAAGGGAAGTAGTTGTTCGTATTTTATTCCTGCTAATTGTGAACCTTTACAATGACCAACTATTTTAAATGGTATATTTTTATCTCCCGGTTTATAATCTTCAAATTTCAGATCGGTATGTTTTTCGGAGAAATATTTATTTACAAGATCTTTTGCCAATATAACGGTTTGCAATTTGCCGCTAAATGGATTGAACGATTCAACAAAAACATAATCAATATCTTTTCCTACAGCTAAAGCTGTATTTGATGGAAGAGTCCAGGGTGTGGTTGTCCAAGCTAAAAAAAAGACCTCTCCTTTTTCTATGAGATGAGATATCGCATCCCCCGTCCTACGGACACCCCCTTCAAAGGGGGACACACGGAATTGTACAACTGCCGTCCTATCCTTCACATCCCTGTAACATCCCGGCTGATTTAATTCGTGCGAGCTTAATCCTGTTCCCGCCGCGGGAGAATAAGGTTGTATAGTAAAACCCTTGTAAAGAAGATCTTTTTTGTACAAATTTTGCAGCAGCCACCAAACGCTTTCAATGTATTTGTTATCGTAAGTAATATAAGGGTCGCTCATATCCACCCAATAACCCATTTGCGCGGTTACTTCTTCCCATTTATCGGTGTACTTCATTACCTCTTTGCGGCAGGCTTTGTTATAATCTTCAACCGAAATATATTTTGGAGAATTTTTATTTCCAATATCTTCTTTAGTAATACCCAACGTTTTTTCAACGCCTAATTCAATTGGTAATCCATGCGTATCCCAACCGGCTTTACGTTTTACCTGAAAGCCTTGCAATGTTTTAAAGCGGCAAAAAATATCTTTTATGGCACGAGCCATTACGTGATGTATGCCGGGCAAACCGTTAGCGCTTGGCGGACCTTCATAAAAAACCCAAGGCGTTTTTCCTTCGCGCGATGAAACGGATTTTTCAAAGGTCTTCGTTTCTTCCCAAAATTTTTGAATGTCTTTTGAGATCTGCGGAAGATCAAGTTTAGAGTATATAGGATATTTGCCCATCTTTTAAAAAAGGAGAGCGAATTTAGTAAAAAAACGGGGAAAAAGTCCTGATATGCTGAATTTATTTCAGCATCTCTATTAAATAATCCTTTGGCAGATGAGACCCTGAAACGATTCCAATAGATATTGTAACAGAATGAGGTTGTGGGCAGAAAATTAATCGACCTTCACAAACTTTTTATGTTGCATTAATTGGCCCTGGGTATTGTAAACGTTAAGGTAATACAGGCCGGGAGTTAAAGGCCTTGTATCCATTTGTAGTTTAATTTCCGATCTAATCAATGCTTCCGATACTGAAATTTTTCTTCCTGTAAGGTCAAAAATTTCGACCTTAGAAATAGGATTGCTTTGGGTGGACTCTATAAAAACCGCGTCCTGAGCAGGATTGGGGTAAATATGTATCGGAAAATGCAATGTATTTTGGAACAACCCTGAGGCAAGAGGTGTGGTAAAGGTTTTGCAGGCAACACAGTTGGATGCATCTGTCATACAAATAGTGTGGGTGCCATCGCAAAGGTTTACAAGAGGATTTACGTTTACAACAGCTCCACCATCCAATGAATAGGTTGGTGTACCGGTAATGTACCCGCCTGTATAACTCACATTGGCCGAACCGCTGCAACAGCCCGCGCACGATGCGGTAATGCTGTTAACATTAACTACCAAAGCCACAGTGGCGTATGCAGGGAACTGAATTAACTCGGTGCCCACCACCACATTGCTCATATTTTTAATGGTTACGGTATAAATACCTGAGCAGGCGCAAATATTACTAACAGTAATGGTATTGCTTGCGGAAGTTTGTGTGGTTGAATTAGGGCAGGAAGCCGAATTCGCCAAAATAGCGGTAAATGGCCCTGACGCAAGGCCGGTGGTATACGTTACAAAACCATTGCAAGCACCAAAGCACGTGGGCTGCTGGCTGTTTGTAACGGTAAAATTCTGAGCTTGCAAAAAGCCAATATTTAATGCAAAAAGGAGTAAAAGTTTTTTTAGCGACATGGTATTTAATTATTTAAGCTAAAATATAAAATAATCCGGCTTATTTACAATGGTCTTTAAACTATTTGTTAAAAATTGAGTCTTAATATTAAATGATATAAAAGTTTTATATCTTTAATTAAAATTAAAACACATGAAAAAAATAGTGTTAATGGTGCTTAGCACTGTGGTGTTATCCGGATTTTCGCAAGATGCCAAAACCTGGCGTTTAGGTGTACAAATTGGCAGTCAGGCCAGTCACACAAGGTTTACCGGTGGTATGAGCGATGCTAACGCACGTTTTCACCACAATGCATTTGGCGGCGGAGCTATTAATTTTATTGCACGTTATGATCTTAACAACCATTGGATGTTCATGTCCGGTTTAGGCATTAACTCTTTTGGTTTTGAATATAATATTTCCGAAAATTATTCTTTTTTAAATAACCATGGCATGATGGGAAAATACACAAGTGTACGTTCCAGTTTTAGCGCGCTTGAAATTCCTGCAATGGCATTTTATAAGTTTAATCCAAATTGTAAAAACGCACGTTGGCTAGTTGGCGCAGGATTTACAGCTTCATTTGTTGGCGCGCAAACAAACGGCGGTAGCGCTGCAAAATCAACCGACGGCAGTTCGGCCGTAAATTATTTAAGTACCACATCATCGGCAAATGCCGGAAATTATTTATACTTCCGTTGGTCGGTTGCAAGAGAACGTGTATTTAAAAAGGGCAATATTTTAAACGTGAGTGTATTATTTAATTGGGGAGCAAATACTTTAGCAAATTCAACCGTTAATTACACCATTGATAATAAAGACTACAACCATAGTTTTAGTAATAATGGAAATTTTGCGGGAATTAGATTGGCTTATTTCTTTAGGCCGCTTAATGATCCCTTGAAGAATACCAAGGCAACGGTGACGAAGTAGGTCTCACCCGGTCTCATCCCCGCCATTTTCCGAAGGAATTTTTTTGGGCGCCCGGGCGGGCTGTCGCTACTCGCTTTTTTTACTTCGCTCCGCTGCGTAAAAAAGAGCTCAAACAGGCCGCTCCATCCCTGGCGCAACAATCCTTCTTCCATTAAGGACTTTTGAAGCCTTTAATAATTCATCTTTCTTAATTTTAACCTATATTTATATTTATAATAAAATAAATAATATGGATAAGCGCGCGTTTTTAAAAACATCTTCCTTAATTGGTTTATCAACTTTTGTAAATTTTTCGGCATTGGGTAAATTGTTGGATTCGGTTGCACATAAAAGCCCTGAGCAAATTGCTTCTGACGAAGATTTTTGGAAAGCCATTCGCGGCGGGTACAAGTTAAAACCCGATTATATTAATTTAGAGAATGGTTACTATTGTATACAACCCGAAGAAATTTTAGAAACCTATATTAAACATTTGCGCGAAATAAATTTACAAGGCGCATATTACATGCGCACCGTTCAGGTTGAAAATAAAAATAAGGTCAATACCAAATTGGCCGAACTAGCAGGCTGTACAAAAGAAGAATTAATTATTACCCGTAACACCACCGAATCGTTAGATATGATCATTGGCGGACTGGATTGGAAAGCCGGTGATGAAGCGGTGATGGCCGATCAGGATTATGGAGCCATGTTGGATATGTTCAAACAAGTGGGCAAACGTTATGGCGTTGTAAATAAAATTTTAAACGTGCCCATGCATCCAAAATCAGATGAGGAAATTGTGGAGATGTATGCCAATGCCATTACACCAAAAACAAAACTACTCATGATCTGCCACATGATAAACATTACCGGACAAATTTTGCCTGTAAAAAAGATCTGCGATATGGCACACCGTAAAAATGTGCCGGTAATGGTGGATGGAGCTCATGCGTTTGCGCATTTAAAATTTAATATCCCTGATCTGGGATGCGATTTTTACGGAGCCAGTTTACACAAATGGCTGAGTGTGCCATTGGGCGCCGGTTTGCTGTACATTAAAAAAGATAACATTGCAAAAGTTTGGCCACTGTTTGCCGAGGTGGAAAAAAAAGAAGATGATATTTCGAGACTGAATCATACGGGAACAATACCGGTGCATACCGACTTGGCAATTAGCGACGCGATAGATTTTTATACTAAGATAGGCTCTCAGCGAAAAGAGGACCGCTTGCGTTATTTACAAAATTACTGGACCAATAAAGTGCGTAGCTTTCCCAATATAATTTTAAATACACCCGAAGACATTAAACGTTCATGCGGAATTGCGAATGTTGGAATTAAAAATATGAAACCCGCTTTAATGGCCGAAACACTTTTAAAGAAATACAAAATTTATACTGTAGCCATTGATGGTAAAGGGGTGCAGGGATGCAGAATAACGCCTAATGTTTTTACAACAACTGAAGAGTTGGATGCCTTGGTGAAAGCGCTGAAGGAGATGTGAGAGCCTCACTCTCTACTGCGCCGTCATCCCGACGAAGGAGGGATCTGTTCTAAGATAGATTAGAATGGATGCTACTTCGCCAAGTTGGAGAGAAGGACTTTATATACGATTTTTTTTCACCGCGGAATGGCGGTCTCGACTACGCTCGACCTGACATGA
>JANYBY010000094.1 GCA_025360565.1 Bacteroidota bacterium | reverse complement strand
CAATTTGAAAACCGCTTCCCAGGTAACTGAAATCTACAAATGCCTTTAAACGTTTACGCGCCTCGCCGGTTAAAAGAATTTGTGGCGGCGCCAATAAATAACAAAACGCTTTTTTATTACTTCGGCCCACTCGCCCGCGCATTTGGTGCAGATCGCTTAATCCGAAATTTTGCGCTTCGTTTATAATGATGGTATTGGCGTTGCTTATATCCAATCCGCTTTCAATAATAGTTGTTGCTACGAGCACATCGTAATCGCCTTCCATAAAACCCAGCATAACGTCCTCCAGCTTGTCGCCGTCCATTTGTCCGTGGCCGATCGCGATCCTTGCATCCGGAACCAGCCTCTGGATCATGCCTGCAACCTCGCCAATGTTTTGCACTTTATTATTTACAAAAAAAACTTGTCCGCCGCGGCCCAATTCAAAACTAACGGCATCGCGAATGAGCTCTTCGCTAAAACCATGTAATTCGGTTTGCACAGGATAACGGTTCGGGGGCGGCGTTGAAATAACACTCAGATCGCGCGCGCCCATTAAACTGAATTGCAAGGTGCGCGGAATAGGTGTGGCCGTAAGCGTTAATGTATCTACATTTGTTTTAAATGTTTTTAATTTATCTTTTACTCCAACACCAAATTTTTGTTCTTCGTCAATGATCAGTAAACCAAGGTCTTTAAATTTAACGGACTTACTTACCAATTTATGCGTGCCGATAATAATATCCAGTTTACCCTCTTCCAATCTTTTTAAAATATCGGTTTGTTGTTTAGCGCTTTTAAATCTGTTTATATAATCCACATTGGCCGGTAAATTTTTTAATCTTTCCGAAAATGTTTTGTAGTGCTGATACGCTAAAATGGTTGTTGGCACAAGAATTGCAACCTGCTTACTATCGCACACAGCCTTAAACGCGGCCCGAATAGCAATTTCTGTTTTACCGAAACCCACATCACCGCAAATTAATCTATCCATCGGATGCGGTTTTTCCATATCTTTTTTTACATCTACAGTTACTTTTATTTGGTCAGGCGTATCTTCATAAATAAAACTTGCTTCCAGTTCGTGCTGTAAATAATTATCGGGCGGAAAAGCGTGCCCGGGTTTTGCTTTTCGTTCGGCATACAATTTAATAAGATCGTAAGCCAGTTCTTTTACATTGCGTTTTGTTTTTTGTTTTAAAGTTTGCCAGGCAGTACTTCCTAATTTATCAATGCGCGGCACATGCCCTTCTTTACCGCTGTATTTGCTTATGCGGTGCAAACTGTGTATGCTTACGTAAAGCATATCATTATCTTTAAATAATAATTTTACGCTTTCCTGAATTTTTCCGTTGATGTTTAATTTTTGTAAACCTGCAAAGCGCCCTATGCCGTGATCGATATGTGTAACGTAATCGCCGGGATTTAAAGTGAGCAGTTCTTTCAGTGTAAAGGCTTCGGCATTTTTATTTTTAGCCTCTTTTAATTTGAAGCGATGATATCGTTCAAAGATCTGGTGATCGGTGTAAACAGCGATTTTTAATTTATGGTCAATAAACCCTTCGTGAATATTGTATGGCTCATAGGTTATTAAACTATCGTAGGTGCGATGCTCTTTTGCAAGCAGATCGTTAAAGATGGTGATGAGCCTATCGGCCTGTTTTGTATTATCGGTTAAAAAATAATTGGTGTAGCCTTTGGTTTTATTTTGTTTTAAATTGTTAATGAGCAGGTCGAAGTTTTTATTGAAGGATGGTTGCGGCTGCTGATCAAAAACAAGGGGTTCTGATTTTAAATAAGAAGAAACACCATATTCAAAACAAGTATAGGATGTAAAATGCGTTTTTAATTCGGCCGAAGCGGCATATAATTTTTCGGGTGCAATTTGCCGAATTTCGCCTGCATGTGAATCGTAAGCCTGTTGCGCTTTTTCGAATTTTTTATCAAAAAGATCGAGTGTATATTTTATATCTTCAAAAAATAAAATGGAATTTTGTGGTTGAAAATAATTGAGCAATACAGATTTTTCTTCGTTAAAAACCGAAGAGTTAATGTTTGGAATGATGGTAATAAAATCGAAATTACCGTTTGATAATTGAGAAGAAGGGTCAAAGGTTTTTATATTTTCCACATCGTTTCCAAAAAGCTCTAAGCGATAAGGGTATTCGTGGGCGAAAGAATATACATCAATAATTCCGCCGCGAATGCTGAATTGCCCGGGTTCAAAAACAAAATCAACCGGCTCAAAGTTATAAGAAATTAAAAATTCGGAGATAAAGTCGGTTGAAAGTTTTTCGCCTTTTTTTACCTGCAAAGTGTTCTGATTTAATTTTTGTTTGAGCGTTACTTTTTCGCAAAGTGCCTGGGGATACGTAACGATAATGCCCTGAAATGATTCTTTTGAAAGAAAATTTAGCACCTCGGTTCGTTCCTGAATATTGGCATTGGTTGTTTTTTCAATTTGATAAGGCTGGCGGTAACTTCCCGGAAAAAAAAGGATTTTTTCATTACTCAGCAACGTTTCAAGATCGTTCAATAAATAAGCGGCCTTTTCTTTATCGGCACAAACAATTACAAAACTTTTACGGCTACTCTTAAAAAGAGATTGGATAAAAAAAGACATGGCGGATCCGTTTAAACCTTGTATCCAGTGGTTTTGGTGAAGGTTTAGCCCGATTAAATAAGAATCAAAAATCCCCTCTGTCTGTGAATTCAGTAACATTATCCAATGTCAAAAATAACGAATAAGGATGAGGGCACCTTACATAAATACAATATTTTAAATATTATTTGTTTTTATAAAAGCGATTAATTACTTTAGGTGTTCTAAAAAATTAAATTAAAAAAACAAATGAAAAAAACATCTATCATTTTAGGATTGATGACCGCGAGTCTTTTTGCTTCGGCACAAGTTCGCACGTCATTATTTGAAGAATTTACCGGTGAAAATTGCGGGCCTTGCGCTTCAACAAATCCGGCATTATGTGTTACATTGGCAAATAATCCAACATTGATTATTCCAATCAAATGGCAAGTGCCAATTCCTTCCGCACCATCAACTACTTGGTCATTATACAGAACAAATCAAGCAGAAATTGATTGGCGTTACCATTCAACAGGCTTAGGAGGATATGGTTATATGAGTCAAAATACCGGTACTGATGCGGCTGTGAGCGGTATTAACTCTGCACCATCCGGCCGTATAGACGGGCAGCATATGTGGGGTTTATTCGGTGCTACTTCCGATCATCCTTTTTATGTTAGCAACGCTGTAATTTCAGCAGCACAATCGCAAACAACTAATTTTTCAATCGCTATGACTCCAAGCTGGAGCCCAACTTACACAAGTTGCGCGGTTAGTGTAACAGTTACTTCATCTCAATCATTTACATCAAATGGGGCTTTAATGTTCCGCTTATGTTTAGTTGAGCGTACAATTAATTTTGCAACGCCTCCGGGCACAAACGGTGAGCAGGATTTTTATGACGCTGTTCGTAAATCGTATCCTACTTCTATTACTGGCACCGCGGTTACCGCAATGGGAACTGCTATCAGCAATACCTGGATCCCTGCTCAAACGCAAACATTTACTGTAAACTGTGTTATTCCTAATTACATTAACGACTTAGGTCAAATGTCATTTGTTGGATTTGTGCAAGATGATGGTAATAAAAAGATCTTTCAGGCTTCAAGAACTGCTCAACCTTCAATTCCTAACGATGCAAAAGCAATGGCAGTTGGTGTACCAACAGCTGTAGTTTGTAGCGCTACATTGGCGCCAACAGCAACAATTAAAAATAACGGTTCTAACGCAATTACTAACTTAACAATTACGCCTAACATGAACGGTACACCCGGAACTCCGGTTACCTGGTCAGGTAACTTGGCCATTGGTGCTACAACTGTAATTAACATGGGTACCGAAAATATTATTAACGGTACAAATACATATTCTATTAACGTTACAGGTGTTAGCGGTGGCGATCTTGTATTAAGCAATAACACTAAAACCGGAACATTTTTTAATACTGCAACTTACGGAACAGCTCCAGTTGTTGAAGGATACGTAGGAGCCGCATTCCCTCCGGCAGGATGGGGCGGACCGGTGAACGCATCTAACGCAGCATATACTTGGGTTAGGGCAACCACTGCTGGTGGTTTTGGTTTAAGCAGCGAATCAATGAGGGTATTTATTAACTGGACTGCTCCGGGCGGACAACACGATATGTATTTACCCGGAACAAGCTTTACAGGAACAATGAACCCTGCTTTAAAATTTGACCTCTCTTATATTCAATTATCTGCTACAGGTAACGATGTTTTAGATGTTAGCGTTTCAACAAACTGCGGTACTTCATGGACAAGTGCTTGGTCTAATTCGGGTGCTGCAATGGCAACTGCACCTCCTGATAATGCTGCATTACATATTCCAACTGCAAGTCAATGGACTGCGGTGACTGTATCAATGGCATCTTATTCAAACAGTCCTAATGTTTTAGTTCGTATCAGAGCAACCGGCGGAGCATCCGCAAACCAAGGTAACTCTATCTGGATTGATAATATTAATTTGTTTAACGCTACAGGTGTGGGAATTAAATCAGCAGTTGCAAACGCAACTGATTTCCAGGTTTATCCTAACCCTGCTACCTCTGAAACCAGCATTAACATTAACGCTGCAAACAATTCAGATGTTAACGTAAATGTTACAAACGCTTTAGGCCAGGTTGTTTATAATAAACAGCACAGCTTAAATACAGGTTCAAATTCAATTAAATTAGATTGTAAAGATCTTGCTGAAGGTGTTTACATCATCAGTTTAGAATCTAACAAAACAACCGTTACGAAAAAATTAGTTGTTTCTAAATAGTAATTAAGTTTTTAATTTTAAAAAGCCCCGCAAATTTGCGGGGCTTTTTAAAATTAAAAACTTA
>JANYBY010000077.1 GCA_025360565.1 Bacteroidota bacterium | reverse complement strand
CTCTTCGGCCGCGGCCTCTTTAGCCGAAATGGGTTACAAAGTAAAAGTATTTTGTTTTCAGGATTCGCCGCGTCGTGCGCACAGTATTGCAGCGCAAGGCGGGGTTAATGCCGCAAAGAATTATCAAAATGACGGTGACAGCGTTTACCGTTTATTTTACGATACCATTAAAGGAGGCGATTACCGTGCGCGCGAAGCTAACGTTCACCGCCTTGCCGAAGTTTCGGGAAATATTATTGATCAGTGCGTGGCACAAGGCGTTCCCTTTGCGCGTGAGTATGGCGGAACATTAAGTAACCGTTCGTTTGGCGGTACACAGGTACAACGTACATTTTATGCTGCAGGGCAAACCGGGCAGCAATTATTATTAGGGGCCTACAGCGCTCTGCAACGCCAGGTTGGAATGGGCGCGGTTACTTTATGTACACGCCACGAAATGATGGATGTTGTTACCATTGACGGAAAAGCACGCGGTATTATTGCTCGCGATCTTGTTACCGGAAAATTGGAACGTCATTTTGGTCACGCCGTTTTATTATGCACCGGCGGTTACGGCAACGTATTTTATTTATCTACCAATGCCATGGGCTGTAATGTTACCGCGGCTTGGAAGGCACACAAAAAAGGTGCGTTCTTTGGTAATCCTTGTTATACACAAATTCATCCAACTTGTATTCCTGTTTCCGGCGATCATCAATCAAAATTAACGTTGATGAGCGAATCATTACGTAACGATGGAAGAATTTGGGTACCAAAAAAGAAAGATGATAACAGAAAAGCAGTTGATATTCCTGAAGACGAAAGAGATTATTATTTAGAAAGAAGATACCCGGCATTTGGAAATTTAGTGCCGCGTGACGTTGCCAGCCGTGCCGCCAAAGAGCGTTGCGATGCTGGTTACGGAGTAGGCTCAAGTAAAATGGCTGTGTATTTAGATTTTGCAGCTAATACTGAGCGTTACGGAAAAATTGAAGCAACAAAACACAACTTACATAACCCAAGCAAAGATGAAATTATGCGTTTGGGGAAAGAAGTTGTGAAAGAAAAATACGGTAACCTGTTTGATATGTACAAACAAATTACGGATGAAAATCCGTACGAAATGCCAATGCGTATTTACCCGGCCGTGCATTATACCATGGGCGGTTTGTGGGTTGATTATAATTTAATGACAACCATTCCCGGTCTTTATGCTTTAGGAGAAGCTAACTTTTCTGATCACGGTGCAAACCGTTTAGGAGCATCGGCATTGATGCAGGGTTTAGCCGATGGGTATTTTGTGATCCCATATACAATCGGAGATTATTTAGCGGAAGAAATTCGAACCAAAGCCATACCAACCGACAACGAAGCGTTTGTAAAAGCGGAAGGGGAAGTACAAGCGCGTATTGATAAATTATTTTCTATCAAGGGAACAAAGTCGGTTGATAATTTTCACAAACGTTTAGGAAAAATTATGTGGGATAAATGCGGTATGGCGCGTAACAAAGAAGGTTTAACTTCTGCCATTACCGAAATTCAAAAATTAAAAGCGGAGTTCTGGCAGGATGTTCGTGTGCCGGGAACGAATGATGAATTTAATCCTGAATTGGAAAAAGCGCATCGCGTTGCCGATTTTATTGAACTTGGAGAATTAATGTGTAAAGATGCGTTGAATAGAAATGAAAGCTGCGGCGGACATTTTCGTGAAGAATACCAAACGCCGGACGGTGAAGCTTTACGCGATGATGATAATTTTGCCTACGTTTCCGCATGGGAATACAAAGGCGAAAGCAATTTTGAATTGCACAAAGAAGAATTGAAGTTTGAGAATATTAAATTAGCTCAACGTAATTACGCTTAATAATAAAGAAACTATGAGTCACGGAAATATGAACCTCACTTTAAAAGTGTGGAAACAAAAAAATAAAAACGAGAAAGGTCGTTTTGAAACTTATAACGCAAAAAGCATTTCACCGGATATGTCTTTTTTAGAAATGTTTGATGTTGTAAATGAACAACTCATCAGCGAAGGAAAAGAACCGATAGCGTTTGATCACGATTGTCGCGAAGGCATTTGCGGTATGTGCAGTATGTATATCAATGGCCGTCCGCACGGACCAAAAGGTGGAGTAACAACCTGCCAGTTGCACATGCGTAGTTTTAAAGATGGCGATACCATTGTGGTGGAACCATGGCGCAGCGCGGCTTTCCCGGTAATAAAAGATCTTGCGGTTGACAGGAGTTCGTTTGACAGAATTATGTCGGCCGGTGGATTTGTAAGTGTAAATACAGGTAATGCAAAAGATGCCAACAATATTTTAATTCCGAAAGACGATGCGGATGTTGCGTTTGACGCAGCGGCTTGCATTGGCTGCGGGGCTTGTGTGGCGGCTTGTAAAAATAGTTCGGCCATGTTATTTGTTTCGGCTAAAGTTTCGCAATTATCATTATTACCGCAGGGTAAAGTTGAAAAACAGGATCGTGTATTGAACATGGTAAAACAAATGGATGAGGAAGGATTTGGTAATTGCACCAACACCGGCGCCTGCGAAGCGGAATGTCCTAAATCAATTTCGTTAGAAAATATTGCCAGGATGAACAGAGAATATAATATGGCAACGTTTACGCAGAATAAAGTGAATCATTAAAATTAATATGGATCTTAAAAAAAGCCCATTCTGAATAATAGAATGGGCTTTTTATTTTTCTAATACTCTTTGTATATACTTTTCCGTTGGTAGCAGAGATTTTTGAATTCTTTTTGCATAATGTATGCTATCCAATATATCTTTGTTTTTTTCTTCAATGATCCGTTTTTGCTCTTCCGTTTCTTTATTTTTTAATTCAATTACAAGTTTTTGCCTTTTTGTGATCCGTAAAGACCGAAAAACAAATCCCGCGAATATGAATACAAGGATCAGTACACCAAAAACGAGCGACAATATTAATTTTTGTTTTTTTGTTTCGGCATCCTTAACAGCATCTTTTTTATCCTGCTCTGCTTTTGTAGCCGCTGTTTTCTTTTCAAACTCATAATTAAGTTCGCTGCGGGTAAGCGCTTTGTTTTTTTCTTCATTAAAAATAGAGTCTTTCAGAGCTGTATATTTTTTATAATGCTGCAACCCTTTATCAACAGAGCCCAGAGATTCAAAGATCTGAGATAGTTTCTTCTCACATGTTTTTTGGGTTTCAATATCTTGCAATTCCATCGCGAGTTTATTTGCCTTTTCAAAATATTCTTTCGCAAGTTCATACTTGTTCTGTTCAAAATATACCAAGCCAAGGGCCGCGTAACCAACCGAAATGTTTGCTTTATCGTTCAGTTCGTCCAATATTTTTTGCGCTTTAAAGTGGTATTCTATCGCTCTTGGATAATCTTTCATGTTTTTGTAAACGAGCCCTATGTTTCCCATAGATTTTGCCAGGCTTCTTTTATCACCATTTTCTTCACACATCTTAATAACCCTCATTTCATATTCCAAAGCTTTGGGATAATCCTCCATTGAATTATAATCAGTACCAATATTCATCAATACATTTATAATACCGAAATTATCTTTTAAATCTTCGAATATTTTAAGCGCTTTTAAATTATAGTTCAGATCTTTATCATACTTTCCCAAATTATAATAAACGGTTCCTATATTACATTGTATGTAGGCAATGGTTTGTTTATTGCCAATTTCTTCGCTTATTTTAAGAGACTCTAATAAGTATTTTAACGCTTCCGGAAAATTAGACAGATCTGTATAAATATTTCCAATGTTTCCAAAACTTCTCATCAATCCGTCTTTGTCTCCAACCTCTTTTGAAATGTTCATGGATCTAAATTGATATTCTAATGCTTTAGAATATTCGGCATTTTCTTCATACGATAAGCTAAGGCGCATGTACAATAATCCTAATCCCTTTTTGTCATTAAATTCCTTTTTAATTTCAATGGCGTTGGTATAGTTATTTATGGCATTTGTAAAATCACCGAGCTTATTGTAAACATATCCAATGTTGACAAACGCGTCCGCCCGGCTCATTTTTAAGCTTTCCAAGATCTTTGCGTTTTTGTTTTTGATGAGAAGAAAATTCGCCAGGCTCAGGGCTTTTTGACCATACTCCATTGCGCTTTCTAATTCGCCAATATTTACACTAGTTTTAGATAATCTGTTCAGGTGAACAACTTTATTGGTGTCTTCAGCGTCCTTATTAAGAAGGTGTTTTAATGAATCAATTGTTCTGTTTTGGCAATGTAAGCCCGGCCCTACATTTTTGTAAATGAAAGAAGAAAAAAAACACAGAAGAATCAATAAATTTTTGCTCATTGTTTATCTATATTCAATTTTTTTAAATTTCTGTCGATGTACTTTTCGGTTGGCAATAGGGCCACTTGAATACGTTTGGCATAACGTATGCTATCAAGAATATCATTATTTTTTTCTTCTATTATATCTTTCTGCTCTTCTGTTTCTTTCTTTTTTATTTCAATTATCTGTTTTTGCTTTCTGGTAATGCGTAATGTTCTAAAAATGATAACCGTAAATACAAAAGCAAGAATTAGTACACAACACGCAAGGGCAAGAATAGATTTCTGTTTACGTTGTTCAGTTGCCGCTAACGCGTCCTTTTTATCCTGTTCAGATCGAATGACCGTTTCCTTCTTCTCAAACTCATACTTCATTTCATGTTGTGTAAACTCTTTGCTTTTTGCTTCGTTAAAAAGAGAATCTTTAAGTACATTATATGTTTTATAATGTTCAAATGATTTTTTGTATTCTCGGTTATCATTATATAAGCTACTAAGCTGATAGTGATAATCCTGTTGCAGGCCAAGTGCCCCAATTTTTTCAGAAATTTCAAGGGCTTTCAGATAGTGATTTTCAGCTTCCTGTTGTTTTTTTTGAGCAAAATATACCATAGCCAAATCCCCTAAACGGCTAGCCATTCCATGTTTGTTTCCAGCCTCTTCATTTATTTTGAAAGCACTTTTAAAATATTCCAAAGCTCTTTCATATTTCTTTTGGTTACTGTAAACGTTTCCAATATTACTCATCGTCAACGCTGTTCCGTTTATATTTCCTGTTTCCTCATTTATTTTAAGCGCTTCTAAATAATATTTTGTGGCTTCGGTATATTCTTTTTTATTAAAATAAATTGCGCCTATATTCGTAAGATTATTGGCAATACGTATTTTATTTTCAGTCTCCTTATCGATTTTTAATGCATCGTTTAAATATTTCAAAGCCTTTGGATAATCTCCAAGATCGGTATATATTAATCCGATATTGCTTATACTTACTTCAACAGAACTAATATGCCCCGACTCTTCTCCTATCTTTATTGCGCTTAAATAATTATATAAGGCTTTGGGGTAGTTTCCTTGATTTTTATAAATGGAACCGATATTACTGAGGTTTACAGAAATGTTTTTTTTATCGCCTAATTCTTCTGAGATCTTTAAAGCTTTTGAATAATATTCAAGCGCGTTAAAATAATCCCCTTGATCCGCATATACAAGGCCTATACCGCAATACGAATCTGAAAGTCCCTTTTTATCTTTTAGTTTTAAACGTATTTCAAGCGCCTTAAAATGAGCCTCCAGAGAATTAGCGTATTCTCCTTTTAACCAATAATAAATTCCAAGTTTACTGTTTGAATTTGCTATAAATTTTTTATCGTCTTTCTTTATTGAAATAGCCAAAGCTTGTTTGGAAAGAAGAATAGAAGTATCAGGATCTTGATACATTAGTTCCGCGCCCAATGCGTTTAAATGTTTCACCTTATTCGTGTCTTCTTTATCTCTTTTTATAAGGGCAGAAAGAGAATCAACGGTTCTGTTTTGCGCAAACACACCTTTATTCAATCCTTCTAATAAAGTTAAAGGGAAGAGTAAAGCAAATATGGTTTTTTTAATAGACATTTAGTTTTTCTGCAACTCTTCCAAATTTCGTTCTATGTACTTTTCGGTTGGCAATAGGGCCACTTGAATTCGTTTGGCGTAACGTATGCTATCAAGAATATCTTTATTTTTTTCTTCTATAATATCTTTCTGCTCTTCTGTTTCTTTGCTTTTCATTTCAATAACAAGTTTTTGCTTTTTTGTTATTCGTAAAGAGCGGAATATAAATACGGCGAATATAAATACGAGAAATAAAACACAACATACCAAAGCGAGAATTGCTTTTTGTTTTCTGCCTTCTGCCATTGTAACCGCGTCTTTTTTATCCTGCTCCGCTTTTGTTGATGCTTCTTTTTTTTCAAATTCATAATTCATTTCATATCTTGTCAACTCACTGTTTTTTTCTGAGTTAAATACAGAGTCCTTTTGGGTCGTATAATTTTTATATTGTTGAAGGGCTTGCTTAAAATCCCCTTTCTTCAAATATAGTTCGCTAAGCATTTGATGCATCACCAAACTATGCCCTACAAAACCAATAGCTGAATCGATGTTAAGTGCAAGTTTGTAGTACCGATCTGCCATTTCGAATTTTTTTTGGAATTGAAAAATACTCGCCACATTACCATAGGCAATGGCTGTAAAGTTTTTGTCTTTGATCTCCTGCGCTCCTTTTAAGGAAGCGAGGAAATAAACAAGGGCGCTATCGTGTTGCTTATCGTCAGCGTATAAGCTACCTATATTACCGAAACAACTTGTTTGAATATTCTTATTGCCAAGTTTATCCGCCATTACAAGGGCACTTCTATAACATTCAAGTGCTTTTGGGATATTTTTTTTGCTGTTATATATGATTCCCATATTGGTGTACAAGACCGCTGAACCATATTCGTCCTTTATCTCTTCCGATATTTTCAAGGCTCTTATATCATACTCTAACGCTTTATCTTGACTGTTTTGGTCGCCATAAATTGACGCAATATTGCTCAGGTTTTGTACTATGAGCGTCTTGTCGTTTATTTCTTCCGCGACTTTTAACGCGCTAAAATAATATTGAAGAGCCGCTGCCACATTCGACCGGGCCTTATATACATTGGCTATTTTTCCGGTCACACTGGCGATCTTCCTTTTGTCTCCCTTTTTTTCGGCATATTTTAGAGCCTCGTTAAAGTATTTAAGTGCGTTAGGATATTCTCCATTACTATAATACCCAATAGCAACATTGTTATTTGTGAAGGTTAATCCATTTGCATATTCAGGAGTTATGCGCTCCGCTAATTTAACAGCC